>NZ_JBAWSY010000008.1:0-133137 GCF_037104765.1 Psychrobacillus mangrovi
TCCAAAAGCTTTATAAGCCCTAACCCAATGTTTGATTGGCGTTGAAGATGGAATACCATGTTTTTGTGCTAATAATAAGTATCCCAGGTGTCCTTTTAAATACTCTTGAACAATCTTTAATTTAAAAACTTGGCTATATTTCGCCATATAAAAACACCCCAAAGGTTAGATTTATTACTCTAACTTTTGGGGCGCAGCACCCATTTCGATGGTCTATTTTTTTATCTAAAACATCTAGTAGATCTCAGAAATGCATTGTGAAATGTGACACTTAAATTAACGGTGCACGTTAGCTGTACAAGTTATAAATTTAATGGTTTAAAGTTATAGAGCATTTCTTTGAATGAGGAATGCTTTTTGTTTTTGCTTAAAAGAAAAAACTACAATAAAAATATTTCTTAAATTAATAAAAATTTATTGTAAATCGATAAAATTTGCATTAAAATAAAAATCAGAATAAATAAGTGAGGTGCTTTTTATGGAAAAAGTAACAACGTTATTTTTAAAAATAGCTGTTATTCTTTTAGGAGTCCCAGTTCTTGCTCTGTGCATCTTTTTGGTGCCTGAGATGGCGGATCTTGCAGCAAAATTGCTTCCAGAGTTTGTTTATATTAAATATCTCGTTTACATCGCTTTTGATACATCGGTGATACCTTTTTACTTTGCTTTGTATCAGGCTTTCAAACTCTTACGCTATATTGACAAAAATAAAGCTTTCTCCGACTTATCTGTAAAAGCTTTAAAGAAAATCAAATACTGTGCAATCACAATCAGTATTTTGCATGTGCTAGTTTGGCCGCTCTTCTATATCTTTGCTGAAGTAGACGATGCACCAGGAGTTATCTTTGTGGGATTGGTTGTTCCTTTTGCTTCGATGGTTATCGCAGTCTTTGCGGCTGTTCTCCAAAAACTTTTACAAGAAGCAATTAATATCAAATCAGAAAATGATTTAACAGTCTGAGGTGAATAACAATGGCAATTATAATCAATATTGATGTGATGTTAGCAAAAAGGAAGATGAGCGTAACAGAACTTTCGGAGAAGGTTGGAATAACAATGGCGAACCTTTCTATATTGAAAAATGGAAAGGCAAAAGCGATTCGATTATCCACTTTAGAGGCAATTTGTAAGGCTTTAGAATGTCAGCCTGGAGATATTTTAGAATACAAAAGTGACGAAGACAGTTAAACATTGTGGAGGAAACTTAAAATAATAATTAGGGGAGGTATAACTATGGACATTAACAATTTGATTATTGAAAATATCGCTAACCCTCATGAGCTGGAGAGAATGTATAGAAAAGACCCGAAAGCTTTTAAAAAGTCATTCTTACACGCATGGGAACAAAATCCTGATTCTCAGGTTCTTAGTGTTTGGTATGAAAGATTGCATTTCAAGGAGACGGCAAATACAGAAAAATCTTCCTTGCTTCAAAAAGGTTTCTTATTCATGGGCATTTTAGCCATTCTGGCCGGGATAAGCACCAGGATCATTTTCCATTTTGTCGAACAGGAAGCAATTGCTCCAATTAATCTGGCTTTTGGTATAATTCCATTTATTGCTGCTTATTTTGTTTACAATAATACTCCGAAAAAAAGTGTTATTTATTCCATTACAGCGTTGTTCCTAATTTCCGGGTTTTATCTTAATATGCTGCCATTAAATTATAAAGACAGTATTATCCTTGCTTATTTACACCTTCCCATCTTCTTATGGGTATTGTTAGGGCTTGCATTTACAGGAAATGAATATTCAAAAGGCAGTACAAGATTAGCCTATATTAAATTTAATTTGGAATATTGTATCCTTTACGCCAGTATGGCAGTTAGCGGAATGGTACTAGCAGCATTAACCATGCAGTTATTTAGCTTTGTTGGCTTGGATATAGAAGACTTCTATTTTAGTAATGTCGTTTTATTTGGTGCTGCTGCTCTCGCTATTGTGGCTGCATACTTGGTATCAACGAATCTTAAGCTTGCTAAGAATATTACACCATATATAGCTAAAATTTTTAGTCCTCTTGTCCTGGTCACATTGTTGGTCTATCTTATAACTGTTATATGGGTCGGAAAAAATCCATTCTTGGACCGCAATTTCCTGATAGCCTTCAACGGAATACTCCTTGGTGTATTGGCCGTTACCATATTTTCCATTATCGAGAGCGACTCAGACGAGAAAAAGAACATTTCAGATTATATAAATTTTGCCTTAATTGTTCTTGCGCTTATCATTGACAGTGTGGCTTTGTCAGCCATCGTGTTCAGACTTTCTTCTTATGGGATTACCCCTAATAGACTTGCTGTTCTAGGAGTAAACATACTTATCTGGGCAAATCTAATTTGGATTATGCTCTCCTATATGCGTTTTCTACAAAACAAATCCGGACCTTCAACTATCCAAGATGCCGTTACTAAGTATTTGCCGGTCTACGGACTTTGGGCAGCTTTCGTTACATTTACTTTTCCTATAATTTTTAATTAGAAAGGCTCGTTAATGTAACGAAAAGCTAATCTTCTATAATGTATAAAATCTTTACAGCCGATATTATGCAGCTTTTTATACAGAGTTGCATAATATCGGCTTATTTTCATTACTAAAGATAAAAAACAAACTAGAAGACATATTATATTGTTGCAACTGGATTCTTTAAATATGTCCAGTTTCATGCGCCAAGCGAAAAAGAACTTCATAAAAACTTATTTGATAAGCTAAACTTGCATGTTTTGAGTTTGATTTGGATTAAATGTGAAAAGATGTACTTACAATAAAGAGGGCGCTAGTTGAAGAAGACTTTCATTCTCTGTGGTGAAGCGCTGATTTTGCGCTTCATGGATGGCTAAGGGGGGTGCTTTAGTTAATATGACCATCATTTCGATGGTCTATTTTTTTCCATAGCATCAAGTAAATCTCAGAAATCTATTGT
The DNA here is from genome assembly GCF_037104765.1 of Psychrobacillus mangrovi. Lineage (NCBI taxonomy): Bacteria > Bacillati > Bacillota > Bacilli > Caryophanales > Bacillaceae > Psychrobacillus > Psychrobacillus mangrovi. The sequence goes on from NZ_JBAWSY010000008.1 coordinate 2,924, forward strand.
GAAGTGTTACACTTAAATTAACGAAGCAGGTTACTGAAATAATAGACTGTTAAACTTATTTCTCTAATGGTAAAAAATGATTGAAGTTAATTCAAGTGTAGGATAATATATTATCAATATTCTGAATTCATAGGAGGAATAATTATGATAAATTACAATGGCAAAAGATTTGTTTCAATTGCTAACACTGAGAACGGAGAGGTTTCTTCAAAGACTTTTTTTGATTACAAACAAGAAGGTAATATTCTTTCTGCTACGTATGATGGTGGCGAAATTGTAAAAGGTACTCTAATTGGTATAGTGAAGGATAATGGTTGTTTGAATTTTAGATATAACCATGTCAATATAAGAAATGAGATTAGGGGAGGACAATGTGATTCAACTCCCGAAACTCTTCCAGACGGTAGAATCAGACTACATGAGAATTGGAAATGGCTTGATAGTGAACATACCGAAGGGAAGTCTACAATTGAGGAAGTAATCTAACAAAAAGTTATTCCTTGATATTGATTGTTTTTTTAATCGAATAATTTGGATCAGTTAAAATCAATTGTAATGAACAGAAGTATTCTTAAAGGGTGCTTTAGTGAAAGATGATGAAGTTGCTTAGGTAGCTCTATTTTTTTATTTCACTAACGAAGTAGGTTAGTTTAAGTGCATTTCTTCACAAAGTAGCCAATTTTCAAATTTAGAAACTTGGCTTTCCAGGCTTAGTGACAAGATTGCGCAGGAGCAATGGAAGCGGATAAAGCCATGCCGGCGGGAAGCGTCCGCCTGGAATGGAAATCAACGGGGCACATACTCACTAAGAGTCGAGCGGACGCTGCCTAGTTAAAAATGCTACCTGCCAATTATCCAACTACCTTCAATCTGAGTACCTCTCTTTATTTGGAGAGGTATTGTTTTTACTAATTTCGTTTCTCTTTTTCTATTTGCTCTTCTATCTTTCTCATAGACTTTTGATATTGTTCTTCTACATCTGTAGTTGAAGGAATAAATGGCTCCTCATTGTGATCGGTTCGTTTTCCATATCGTATCATTTGATAAATAATCATTCCATTATTAGGCATACCATTTATTGTTTTCATAGGTATGACATCGAATAGTACATAATAAAAAACATAAAAAATAAATCGATTCCAAAATGTTTTGTGTTCCTGTAAGAAATCATTTGCTAATAAGGCATTAATAATTAGTGCCAAGATAAGATTAATTAGAATCGGTCCAGCATAAATGCAAATATAGGCAAACTTGTTATTTCTTCTAATTGCATCATATGAAAACCAACTATAAAGATGATAATATTTTCGTAAATCAAAAATTCCTATTTTAAATACCCGAGGGCCGGAACCAATGGTTAGCCTAGGATTTTGAGCTCCAAAAATTTCACTAAAAATTAAGTAACCAGTTTCTCTCAAAAATGCTACAACGGGCAAAATGATAAATGCTGAAATTATTAATGAAAGTAAATCTGATAAACCAAAGATTTTAACACTTCCTTTGAATAATAAGCTCTACTATTTATTATTTTGAACATTAGTGTTTCGGTACCGTAGAGAGTAAAAATGCCGCACGCTACGTATGAACCTCTGCAGGATGAACTCATATCTTTCAATATCACAATGAAATCTATCTAAGCCAAATAATAAATAAAGTACACTATTATCTTCTATACCCAAATAAATGAAGAAGAATCTGATTATAAATTCCTACAAATACAAAAAGTATCGGATGCATTATCCGATACTTGGTTTATCAACCATTAAGTTGGCAATCTTTCATTATCTTTTATCCTCTACAACAATCATTTCTCCCGTAATTGGATGAACGAATTGTACTTTGAATGCATGAAGTTCATAAGTTTTAGTAGGAGTTTTTTTTGCTCCGTATAAATCATCTCCAACGATTGGATGGCCTATATGAGCAAAATGCACACGAATTTGGTGAGTGCGTCCTGTTTCTAATATTGCTTGTACTTTCGTGAAATTAGGATGTCTACCAACAACTTCATAGTGGGTAATTGCAAGTTGGCCGGAGGGTGAAACACGTCTTCTTGTTGGATGATGACGATCGCTTCCGATTGCTGCTCGAATCGTACCATGGTTATTTTTCACTTGGCCCTCCACTAATGCTTCATATGTGCGAACAATTTCTTTGTTTTCAAGCATTCGATCTAGCATGCCTTTTACAATTGGATTTTTCGCTATAACGACTAAACCTTTTGTCCCTTCATCTATTCGATGGACATGTTCACCATAACTTTGCCCCTTGTTAGATAAATAGTTTTGCACCGTATTCATGAATGTATGGTTTTGTCCTGCTTCATTTGGATGAGTTGCCATTCCACGAGGTTTAGATGCAATTAGTAAATAGTCATCTTCATATGCAACATAAAGAGGGATTTGTTCTGAAAGAAGATAGTTCGAAGCTTCACCCTCCCATTTGAAAACTAGGATGTCTCCTTTTTGAAGAGTTGCCTTCCATTGCAGAAGCTCTCCATTTATATCACTAACTGCCTTTTGCATGCGTAGATCATGAATAAGCTTTTTCCCAAGTTTCCATTTTTGCTGTAAAATTGTTTCAATTGTTAATCCATCTTCCATAACTACATAACTAAATGTATGATTCATTATTATTTCTCCTTTTAAAAAAAGGTCATGCCTGGTGGGACATGACCTTTCATGTTATTTTAATACTACTTGATCGAAGAATGCTTGAATGTCTTCATTTGGTACAGCACCTTCTACACGCTGAACTTCTTTTCCACCGTCAAAATAAACTAGTGTTGGAGTGGCTCTGATCTGATAGTTATCCCAACCTTGTTCATATTCAAGGATATTATACTTTACGATTTCCACACCATTTTCATCCGCAAGTGGGGTTAATCTTGGTGTCATTTCTTGACAGTGTACACATTCTGGACTGAAGAAATAAGCTGTTACAGGTTCACCACTTTTAATTTTTGCTTCTAACTCATCTGGATTAATAATATTTTGGTAATTTTCATCATCGATTAAATCGATTGTGGACTGATTTAAATCCTTTTTATCATAAGGACTATCTGCTAATTTAGATTTGTTTGCTTGGTTTGTTAATACGATTATCAAAGCGAATACTACGACGATGATTCCACCGAAAATGGCTAATTTCTTCATACTTATTTTTCCTCCTTTAAACTTCTCAAAATTAAAATACTACTAATTGCGATTAATATAAATGCAATAAGTGCTAAAAATGGAATTGTAATAAATCCAAAATAATTAATATACTGACCAGTACAAGGTACTCTACCACAAGCAGGAGCGGACTCTTGCATAAAACTTAATTTTTGGATGCTATAGTGATATGCTGATATACAGCCACCGATTATTGAGAAAATGAGAGAAGTAAGTGCTATTTTTGCATTTTTTTGCGCGTAAGCAACACCTAAGATAAGGACTAGTGGATACATGAGAATACGTTGATACCAACATAGTTCACAGGGCTCGTACCCCCTGACTTCAGAAAAATATAAGGAACCAATTGTAGCAGTCAATGCCACTGACCACATAAATAACAAGATATTTTCAATTTTTTTTGTCATAGGATGCTCCTTTAAATTACTTTGAACTCAAATCAAAGTATAAGGGTTCTTTTAAGCTATGTAAATTATTTTATCTGATTAAGAAAGAGAGCTATAATATAAAATAGTTATTAAAAGAGGAGCGAATAGAATGTCAGAAGAATTCGATTTATCCCAGTTTGAAAAAAGTATGATTATAAGACAAATGTCTTTTTCAGATATAGATTCCATATTAGAAATCTCACGCCTTTGTTTCCCTGGAATGGAACCATGGGATGTTGCACATTTACGTAGTCATCTAACTATCTTTCCGGAAGGCCAATTGGTAGCAGAACTCGACGGAAAAGTAATTGGATCTTGCTCCAGTTTAATTATAAACTTCGATGAGTATGATGATCGCCATTCCTGGTCAGACGTTACAGATTCAGGATATATAACGAATCATAATCCAGACGGATATAACTTATATGGAATTGAAGTGATGGTGCATCCGGATTATCGTAGAATGAAGGTAGGCCAGAGGTTATATGAAGGCCGAAAAGACGTTGCGAGACAGTTCAATTTAAAGTCCATTATTATTGGTGGACGGATTCCAAATTATCATAAACACGCTAATGAAATGTCACCAAGAGAATACGTTACAGCAGTATCACGACATAAAATATATGACCCAGTCCTAACATTTCAGTTAATGAACGGATTTACGCTTATGCGTATTAATCCTAATTATCTTCCTGATGATCGGGCTTCTGCAAAATACGCTACGTTGATGGAATGGAATAATGTAGATTATATTCCTTTGTCCAAGAGACATTTTAAAACGAGCTACCCAGTACGTATTTGTGCGGTACAATATATGATGCGTAAAATTAATTCCTTTGAAGAGTTTGCACATCAATGCGAGTACTTTGTGGATGTAGCCTCCGATGCACAGTCGGATTTTGTTGTATTTCCAGAAATATTCACAACACAATTAATGTCAATTTTAGACGAGCCTTCACCTAGCCAGGCCGTTCGCAAGTTAACTGAATATACACCGCAGTATATGGAATTATTTGCGGATTTATCTGTTCGCTACAATATTAATATTATTGCTGGATCTCATTTTGTAGAGGAAGAAAATGAGGAAATCTATAATATTGCGTATTTATTCCACAGAGACGGCGCAATCGATAAACAATATAAAATCCACATTACGCCGAATGAACGGAAATGGTGGGGTATTAGTTCAGGGGATACTGTACAAGTATTTGATACTGATTGTGGTAAAATTGCCATTCAAATTTGTTACGATATTGAATTCCCAGAGCTTGCTAGGATCGCGACTGATATGGGTGCAAATATTATTTTTGCTCCGTTTTGTACAGAAGATCGACAAGGATATTTACGTGTTAGATATTGTGCGCAAGCTCGTGCAGTGGAAAATCAAATTTATACTGTAATCTCAGGTACTGTAGGAAACTTACCTCAAACAGAAAATATGGATATCCAGTATGCCCAGTCGGCTATTTTTGCACCTTCTGATTTTGAATTTGCAAGAGACGGAATTGTAGGAGAAACAGAACCAAATGTAGAAATGGTCTTAATAGGAGATGTTGATTTAGAAATATTGAGACGTCAAAGACAAGATGGTACGGTAAAACATTTGAAAGACCGTCGTCATGACGTCTATGGAGTTGACTATAAAAAATGAGGAATGGGAGTTTCGAAATATGTCCTATAAACAATTATTTGATCAATGGAATAACTATTCTGAAATAGAATCTATTTGGAAAGAAGATCTTCAGCTACTAATTAAAGATGATAAACGAATGGAAGATGCTTTTTACCGTGACTTAGAATTTGGTACTGGTGGAATGCGAGGAGAAATTGGAGCCGGGACGAATCGTATGAATACATATACGATTCGCAAGGCTACTACAGGTCTTGCTGAATATATAAAAGCTGCTGGATCAGATGCGATGAATCGTGGAGTTGTTATTGCTTATGATAGCCGTAGATATTCTCCAGAATTTGCAAAGGAAACAGCTAATACATTAGCTTCCAATGGCATAAAAGCTTATTTATATAGTGAGCCTAGAACGACTCCTCAGCTTTCGTATTCTGTTCGCAAGCTACAAGCATTTATGGGAATTGTTATTACGGCTAGTCATAATCCACCTGAATATAATGGATACAAAGTATACGGGGAAGATGGGGCACAGCTAAACTTAAGTGATGCAGATGCTGTAATTACTTATGTTAATCAAGCTGGAGATGCACTTCAAATAAAACAAAAATCTTTTAATGAAAACCTGATTGTACAATTAGGTGAAGAAATAGACTTAGCATATATAAATGAATTAAAAACAGTTCAAGAAAATCCAACAATTGCACCCAATTCGAATTTACAGGTAGTATTTACACCTCTTCATGGTGCATCCGGTAAAACAGTGGAGAGGATATTAAACGAAGTAGGCTACCGGAATATCCATTATGTAGAAGAACAAATGGAGCCAAACGGTGAGTTCCCTACATTAAATTCCCCAAATCCAGAAGAACAGAGTGCTTTTGAATATGCCATTCAGTATGGCAACAAATTCAATGCAGATATTTTAATAGCTGTAGATCCGGATGGAGATAGGGTTGGACTTGCAGTAAGAACTGGCGGAGGGTATAAGCTATTAACGGGCAATCAAACCGGAGCTATATTAATAGAATATTTGTTAACGCAAAGAAAAGAAAAAGGCGAAATGCCTGCGAATGGACGTGTCTTTAAAACAATTGTAACTTCAGACTTTGGACGTGTTATTGCAGAATATCATGGGGCAAGTTCGGAAGATGTGTTAACAGGCTTTAAATTTATTGGTGAGAAAATTAAACAATATGAAGAAACTAAACAATTCGAGTTTCTATTTGGTTACGAAGAAAGCTATGGATATTTAGTAAAGAGTTTTGCGAGAGATAAGGACGCCGTCCAAAGTGTTTTAGCTATAGTTGAAGCAGCTGCTTACTATAAGGCACAAGGGATGACCTTAGTTGATCTTTTACACACATTATATGATAGACATGGTTATTATTTGGAAGGTCTAGTATCTGTCACAAAAAAAGGTGTTAGTGGGGCAAATGCTATTAAAAATTTACTAGAACAAATTCGATTAAAGACTTTAAATGAAGTGGCTGGAATAGCAGTCCTATCCCAAGAGGATTATTTTACTTCTTTACGAACATTTGCGGACGGTAGAGAAGCCGAGCAATTGTTATTACCAAAATCAAATGTGATCAAATATTTTCTTGCGGATGGTTCTTGGGTATGTGTTAGACCGAGTGGAACTGAGCCGAAGATAAAGTATTATTTTGGTGTGACAAGCGCGTCTGAATCTGAAAGCCTTGAAAAATTAGAAGCGGTAAAACAAGCATTTACTACAAAAATGAATACGTACTTGAACTAATTGAGAAAATCCGAGTAAATTATATATCGGATTTAGACTGTAGACAAACTCGAATTTATTTTTATATAGATAGTTCAGGTTTTCCGAAGCTTACCGCTCGCTTTCCACGGGCGAGCGCCGAGCCGCTTCGTCGCTACGATGAGGGCACTGAAAAACTCTTCAAGGAATCCCTTAGCGATTAAGTGAACGACATTTCATTCACTTAATCGCTTTTTGTCTGGGCCCAGTTGATTTCCGTTCCAGGTGGACGCTTTCCGCCGCCATGGCTTCAGCCGCTTCCTTCACTACGTTCAGTCCAGGGTCTTCAGCTCATGCTATTCCGGCTGGAGTCGCCACCTTCCACTCCAATCAACTATTATTCGCTTTTCCATTAGAAAACCATCATGCCATTAATTGAGCAAATTTTTATCACTTAAATTTTTTCAATTAGTATTTTTTGAAAATCGTTAAATAAGGCGACACTCCTGCGGCAACGATTGCATGACCAACATCGTGTTGGCCTAGGAGGCTAAGGCAACGCCCGCGGAAAGGGAGCCGTTTCAACGATTTTCTTATTTATTGGACGGCATTATTTAGTAAAGTCTATAGACTAAATAATGAATGAGACCTTTTAGACAACTGCCTTTAGTCTTCACTCTTAATCCGATAAAATTATATACTCAAATTTTTTTCTTATTATAATACCATTTGTTTCAGTCAAAAGTATGATAACTAGATTTTACAATCATGGAACATAAAATGATAAGATGGGAATAGGAAATTATGGAATACGGAGGAGTTTACATGCAATCCAATGAACTCTCAAACATAGAATTATTAAAGGAAATAGCAGAGTTTTTAAATGAAGAAACAGAAATGGAACAGATGCTGCAAGGAGCACTCCAAAAACTTTTAGAAGGAACCATTTTTGAAACAGGATGGATATTTTTTATTAATAAAAAAGGTCAGCAACAGCTTATTGCACATGAAAAATTGCCAAGAGCTCTTCAGGAAAATGATTGCAGACATTTGCAAAAAGGCGGATGCTGGTGTGTTACTAGATTTCAAAATGGTGATTTAAACAAAGCTTCTAATATTATCGAATGTAAACGAATCGTTAACGCAAGAAAAATGAACAGTAAAGACCACGGTGGTATAACACATCATGCAACGGTTCCACTACAATCAGGCCAAGAGCGATTTGGACTTCTAAATGTAGCGACACCCAATACCATTTTTTTTGAAGATGAGGAACTCGCACTTCTTGAATCAGTTGCCTTTCAAATTGGCTCGGCGATTAAGCGAATTTATTTAACTAAACAGGAGCAACAAGTTGCATTAGTACAGGAAAGAAATCGACTAGCACGTGATTTACATGATTCGGTAAACCAATTACTTTTTTCGGTGACGTTGACAGCACGTGGCGGAGTTGAAATGACCGAACAACAAGAAATTAAAGAAACGTTTAAAGAAATTCAATATTTAACACAGGATGCTTTAACCGAAATGCGAGCACTTATATGGCAGCTGCGTCCCAAGGGCTTAGAGTCTGGCATTATTGAGGGCTTAAAAGGGTATGGGGATATTTTAGGATTAACACTTACTGTCAAAGTAAAAGGGGTTGTTAATTTGCCAGCGACTATTGAAGAGACTTTGTTTCGAATTGCTCAGGAAGCGCTCAACAATATTCGGAAGCATTCGGGTGTATTAAAGGCGGAGCTCTATTTAACGGTTACCACTACGGATATTTTATTAGTTGTTAAAGATGAAGGTCGAGGTTTTCATATGAATGAATTGAAGAATTTACCTTCGATTGGCTTACAAAGCATGAGGGATCGAGCACGATCTGTTGGAGGAACAGTAGATTGGGTGACAGAATGGAATAAAGGTACAGAAATTTTAGTACGTTTACCTTATTAGGAGGGAATTTACATGATACGAATATTGATTGCAGATGACCATCATGTTGTGAGAAGAGGCTTAATGTTCTTTTTAAAGACGCAAAAGGATATGGATATCATCGGAGAAGCAACGAATGGAAGAGAAGCAGTGGAGTTAACAACTTCTTTAAAGCCCGATGTTATACTAATGGACCTCGTGATGCCAGAAATGGATGGTATTCAAGCAACTAAGCGAATTAAGGAAAAATATCCGAATATCCAAATTTTAATGCTTACAAGTTTTTCTGATAGAGATCATGTGATTCCAGCATTAAAAGCAGGAGCAGCAGGATATCAATTAAAAGATATTGAACCAGATGATTTGGCAGAAGCTATCCGAAAATTAATGCGTGGGGAACATACAATACATCCGGAAGCAACGACTCAGTTAGAAAGAGAAAACGAGCCATCCGAAATAAGTCCACATGAAGAACATCCTTTAACGCCAAGGGAACAAGACGTGTTGTCGGAGCTAACAAAGGGAAAGAGCAATCGAGAAATTGCTTCTTCGTTGTTTGTTACGGAAAAAACAGTAAAAACTCATATTTCCAATATTTTTGCGAAGCTTCATGTTCAGGATCGAACACAGGCTGCATTGTATGCAGTGAAACACGGACTGACAGAGCCGAGTGGACACTAAAGAGACGATGTATCCTAGGATACATCGTCTCTTTTAAATGAAAATTTGGGATTCGCTCAATCCATTAATTACTCTTCAAAATGAGGTTCTATATGTACAAGAACGACGGAGAATGGTTTTACTTTCATAATGCGTTGCTCAATCTCTTCTGTAATTCGATGGCTGTCCACAACGTTGAGATTGGGATCGACTGTAACTGTTAAATCAACAAACATTAAATTGCCATGCATTCTTCCTTTACAACTTTTTAATGTTTTAACTCCGTTCACAAGTTTTACAACTGCTGAAAGAGCTTCTGCTTCATCCACATTAAAACCATCCGAGAGTGTATAAGCTGCTTCATGAAAAATAGTATACGCGGTATAGATGATAATAATCCCTACTATGAAAGCTGTTATGCCATCTAGTATAGGAAAACCCAAAATGGATCCAACTATACCTATTGTAGCTCCTATACTTACTAATGCATCCGAGCGATTATCATACGCTGCTGCTTTAAGGGCAGCACTATTTATACGTGTTCCTAATTTTAAATTGTATCTATAGACAATATACATGACCACTGCACTGATAAAACCTACAATCGCAGTTAATGTTGAAGGAATTTCTTCCACTGGGTTTGCCAGATGTTGAATTGCTTGAAGTATAACTTGAATACCTATTGCAGCCATAATGAAGGCGGCAACTAAGGATGCTATTGTTTCTGCACGCAAATGACCATATTGGTGATGATCATCCGGTGGTTTTTGAGAGATTCTAAGCCCGATTAGTATTGCGATAGAGGCAATGATATCCGTAAAGTTATTTAGTCCATCCGCTTTTAAAGCCTCGGAAGAACCTAGGAAACCGACAATTAGTTTAAATGCACTTAATACAAAATAAATACAAATACTAACCCAAGCGCCTTTTTCCCCTTCGCGTAAGTTTGTGTATAATTCCAAAGTGTTTCCTCTTTTCAACATTTTTAGGCATATGAAAACGACTCTCTTTTGGGAGAGTCGTGTGTATTTTTTTTTTGTTTTTAAGAGTTTTTTTATTTAATATTTTTTTTTTTTTGAAGTTGCGGTGTTTTTTTTTTCTAAATATTGAATATGGTGTCCGTCAATATCTTTTATCATAAATTCAAAACCTTGTTCAAATATTTTTTCGCCTTTAACGGCATCAAAGCTTTTCGACATAAACCAACCACCAATTGTGTCGATATCCTCCTCATCAATATCAATTGAAAGTAAGTCATTGACATTTTCAATCAACATTTTAGCATCAACAATATAATGGTTTTCTCCGATTTTTTGAACTTCTGGAAGTTCATCCGTATCGAATTCGTCGCGAATATCTCCGACAATTTCTTCAATTATATCTTCTATTGTAACAAGCCCAGAAGTACCACCGTATTCGTCCATTAAAATCGCCATATGAATTCGTTCTCGCTGAATTTTAAGTAGCAGATCCGCAATTGGCATTGTTTCAATGACACGAATAATGGGCTGCATATAATCACTTACTGGAGTTGTGGCATTTTCAGGATTTTTAATATATGCGGTTAATAAGTTTTTCATATTCACAAGTCCGATAATATGGTCCTTGTCACCATCTGTTACTGGATATCGTGTATATTGCTCTACTCCAATTAACTCAAATACTTCATTTAACGTTAAATCTTTATCAATCGAAATAATCTCAGTCCGTGGGACCATAATTTCTTTAGCGATACGATCATCAAATTCAAAAATTTTATTCACATATTTATATTCTGCTTGGTTAATTTCTCCGCCCTTAAAACTTTCGGAAAGAATCATACGAAGTTCTTCCTCTGAATGGGCAACTTCTGATTCAGAAACAGCATCTAAACCGAATACTTTTGTAGCTAAGAATCGTGCTGATCCATTCATACCATGAATAACCGGATACATTAGCTTATCAAATATAATTAGCGGTTTTGCAACTGCAAGGGTTATTGCTTCTGCTCTTTGAATAGCAAAAGTTTTTGGAGTTAATTCCCCTACTACTACGTGTATATATGTTACAAGGGAGAATGCAATAACAAATGAAAGTAAAGAAGAAACACTTTCTGGAAGTTCAAAATAATTAAATGCAGGATGTAATATAGCTTCTATTGTCGGTTCTCCAAGCCATCCTAATCCTAAAGCTGTTATCGTGATTCCGAGTTGACAAGCAGATAAATATTCATCCAAATTAGACACTAATTTTTTCGCATTTAACGCATTCTTGTTTCCCTCAGCAACGAGCTGATCAATTCTTGTCGATCTTACTTTTACTATTGCAAATTCACTTGCAACGAAAAATGCAGTGAATGCGATTAAGACAGCAAATGCTGTCAATCGTATGGCTATGTCCAAATAATTACTTTGCCCCTAACCCAAATGAGGGGTAGAACAAAGTGTACACCTCCTGTTTTCTAAAAAATAGTTTATAGTTTTAATAATAAAATAATGTCATGTAAATTACAAATCTTTCTGCTTAGATTGATTAAACTTATACGTTTTTACTTATAAAAATTAACATAAACTTATCATTCAATGAGCAGAGTTTATAAGATAATGAAAGAAAGATAGAATGGGGGATACTCATTGAAAAATACATATATCGATATTTTAATAGCATCTACAAAACTTGGATTGACATCATTTGGGGGGCCATCTGCACATATAGGATATTTTCGTGAAGAGTATGTGCAAAAACGAAAATGGTTGGATGACAAATTATACGCCGACATTGTGGCGTTATGTCAGTTTTTACCTGGACCAGCTTCCTCTCAAGTAGGGATTTCTATTGGATTACTTCGTGGAGGCATAGCAGGCGGTATCATTTCTTGGTTAGGATTTACTATGCCTTCAGTCATTCTTCTAATGATATTTGCCTTGTTTGTATCCTCAACAGGTTCTTTTGATAGTGGATGGATACAGGGATTGAAAATTGTAGCGGTAGCAGTAGTTGCTCATGCTCTTTTAGGGATGCAAAAGTCACTTGCACCAGATCGTTTAAGAATTTCTATTGCAATAGCTTGTGCCATATCGACTTTACTTATTCCTACGGCTATCGGTCAAATTTGTATAATCATTGCAGCAGGGGTTTTTGGATATTTTTTATATAAAAATGAGGAAGTGGAGAATGCTCCTGAAATTTCACTTACTTTTGGTAAAAAGACAGGAATTATAAGTTGGACTATATTTTTTATCTTATTGGTTTTATTACCTGTATTAAAACCATTTTTTAACTCTGTTTATTATTCTATGTTTGATACGTATTATCGAGTTGGTTCCATCGTTTTCGGTGGAGGGCACGTGGTTCTACCAATGCTTCAACGAGAAGTGGAGATTTCACCAGATGTTTTCCTTGCAGGGTATGGGGCGGCTCAAGCTGTTCCTGGACCACTTTTTACATTAGCAGGGTATTTAGGGCAGATTACTGCAGGAATGCCTGGTGCATTCATAGCGATCTTTGCAATGTTTTTACCTTCTTTTTTATTAGTGATAGGTACCTTGCCTTTTTGGACAGTTATTCGTTCTAAAAGAGGAATCCAGGCTGCTTTAAAAGGAGTAAACGCGGCAGTAATTGGTATTCTTCTCGCTGCATTATATGATCCTGTATTTACAAGTGCAGTGAATAACACGATGGATTTTGTTATCGTTCTTAATACTTTTACGTTGCTGACTGTGTATAAATGGCCACCAATTTACGTAGTAATAGTAAGTGCAATTCTTGGAGCACTTATGCATATAATTTAATTAGTCGCTTTTTTTAGAAAAGTGTTGACATTGGAAATTTTCATATGCTAATGTTAAGGGACACTAAATAAATTGGAAATGGAGGTATGAAAGATGATTCGTTTGATTGATATAAATAACAATTTAATAATTTCTTCATACCTACCATCTAACGATAAATGATTTTATAATAGACATTTTTTAGGTTAACTCTGTCTATTAAAAAGCACATTGCCGTAATATGGGTAATGTGCTTTTTTGTGTTCATTTATTTCCATTTTTTGGTTAAAATAAGAGGAAGGGAAGTGTTGAATATGATTATTCAACGTACAAAACAAATTTTATTAAAGGAATCTCTAGAAGGTGGTTAGCCGGTTTTATTCAAGAGAGAGAAGAAATGAGGGGATTAAATAATGTTTTCAGTTTTATTTAAGTTAAAGTGGTTTTTTATTGGTCATTGGAAGCGGTATACAGTTGCTGTTAGTTTACTTATAGTAGCAAGTGCTTTTGAAGTCTTACCTCCATGGTTGGTAGGAGAGGCAATCGACACGATTACAACGGGCAATATGACACCCGATTCATTAACAATGTACGTTCTTTACTTTATTGGAATGATTGTCATTGGTTATGTGCTGAATTTTGTTTGGCAATATCAGTTATTTGGTGGCTCTATTACTATAGAACGTATTTTGCGTTCCAAATTAAATAGAAAATTTTTGAGTATGACACCAACTTTTTATGAAAAAAATCGTACGGGGGATTTAATGGCTCGTGCAACAAACGATTTAAATGCGGTTGCAACAACAGCTGGTTTTGGAATTATGACATTGATCGATTCAACTATGTATATGGCAGCACTCATTCTGGCAATGGGATTCATTATTTCATGGAAGCTTACTTTTTTTGCAATTTTACCAATACCGATTTTAGCATTTATCATGCAATATTTAGGGAAAATCATTCATGAAAAATATATGACTGCTCAAGATGCATTTGGTGATTTAAATGACCGAGTTCTTGAATCAGTTGCTGGTGTTCGTGTTATTCGTGCATACGTCCAAGAGAGGGCGGACGAAAAGAAGTTTGCAGATATGAGTGAAGAAGTATATCAGAAAAATATGGTCGTGGAACGAATTGATGCACTTTTTGGTCCAATCACAAAAGTAGGGACAGGGATTAGTTATGTAGTTGCTTTAGGCTATGGTGCATATCTCGTTTCACAAAATGAAATGACGTTGGGTAACTTAATCACATTTAACGTTTACTTAGGGATGGCAATATGGCCAATGTTTGCAATTGGAGAATTAATCAATGTTATGCAACGTGGAAATGCTTCCTTAGACCGCGTTCAAGAAACGTTGGATTATGAGGCAGATGTAAAAGATCCCGCGAGTCCGGTTAAATTATTTGACGTGAATTCCATTGGATTTGAAGATGTTGGTTTCCAATATCCAATGTCACAAGTAAAAAATCTTGAAAAGATCCATGTAAACCTTCAAAAAGGTCAAACGCTAGGTATTGTCGGAAAAACAGGATCAGGGAAAACAACCTTTATGAAACAACTTTTAAAGGAATATCCTATTGGAGCTGGACAGCTAACAATTGGAGATATAGCAATTTCTGAGCAAACAAAAGAGCAAGTTTTAGAATGGATAGGATACGTTCCGCAGGATCATGTTTTGTTTTCACGGACAATTCGTCAAAACATTCTATTTGGTAAAGAAGATGCTACGGAAGAAGAGCTAGAAGAAGCGATTCGATTAGCACATTTCCAACGAGATTTGATGAACTTGCCGATGGGTCTTGAAACATTAGTTGGAGAAAAAGGTGTCTCCTTATCTGGCGGTCAGAAACAAAGGGTGTCGATCGCACGGGCACTTATCAAAAATCCAGAGATTTTATTATTAGATGATTCGCTTTCTGCGGTAGATGCGAAAACGGAAGCGAAGATTATTGAAAATATACAAAATGAACGTAGTGGGAAGACAACAATTATTACGACGCATCGATTGTCCGGTATTCAACATGCTGACCATATTATTGTTTTAGATGAAGGAATGGTTGTGGAAGAAGGAACTCATGAAGAACTTCTTCATCAAAATGGTTGGTATAAAGAGCAATACGATCGTCAACAGCTTGAGGGGGTGTCGTCATGAGTACAGGAAAACGACTCTACCATTATGCGTTATTTTATAAAAAACCAATTATCCTTGGTTTAATCTTTTTAACCATTGCGGTGTTTGCAGACTTAACTGGTCCATTCATTGCAAAGAAAATTATCGACGACCATATTACAGAAGGAGCTATTGATCTTCAGCCGATTTTAATGTTATTGGCCATATTCTTCGGTTTATCGATTATAACAGCAGTTTTTAGATATTTTATGTTTATAAATTTACAAATTGGGGCTAACCGAGTTGTACAAAAGCTGAGAAACGATGTATTTCAGCATATACAAACGTTGCCGATACAGTACTTTGATAATTTGCCTGCTGGTAAGGTAGTAGCACGTGTTACAAATGATACGGAAGCAATCCGAAATCTTTATGTGCAGGTACTATCTCAGTTCGCGACAAGTATTATTTCAATTGCCGGTGTTTATGTAGCTTTATTTATCCTAAATGTAAAAATGGCTGCAATGGCGCTGTTTGTAGTACCAATCGTTTATGTATGGATGATCGGATATCGAAAATATGCTTCTAAGTATAATCATATTGTTCGAACGAAAATAGCTGATTTAAATGCAATGCTGAATGAGTCGATTCAAGGTATGTCCATCATTCAGGCATTTAAACGCGAGAAGCAAATGGAACATGAATTTGAGGAAATGAATGAAGAGCATTACCGCTATCAGAAGAAATTACTTACACTCGATTCGGCAACTGCATTTAACTTAGTAAGTGTTTTGCGGTCCATTATGTTTATTATGTTTATCTGGTATTTTGGTAGCCAATCCATGGAGCCGAATACAGTCATTTCAGCTGGTATGCTTTATGCATTTGTTGATTATACAACAAGATTATTTAATCCAATAACAGGAATAGTTAATCAATTTTCTCAGTTGGAGAGATCCCTTGTTGCAGGAAATCGTGTTTTCCGTTTACTTGATGAACCGGGAGAAAAAGTGGAAGATCAACGTATGGAACGATATGAAGGTAATGTAGAGTTCCAAAATGTTTCTTTTGCATACAAAGAGAAAGATTATGTCTTGAAGAACTTAAACTTTGTAGCGAATAAGGGAGAAACAGTAGCCCTTGTAGGGCATACTGGTTCTGGAAAAAGCTCCATTATGAACTTATTGTTCCGCTTCTATGATCCATCTAAAGGAAAGATTCTGATTGATGGTAAAGATATAACGTCGTTTCCGAGACAAACAATTCGTGATCATATGGGTATCGTTTTACAGGATCCTTATTTATTCTCAGGTACAATTGAGTCAAACGTGAGCTTAAATGACCCTCGAATTTCTCGTGAGACAGTAGAAGCTGCTTTGGAAGCAGTTGGAGGAGAACGAGTATTAAAAAATCTTGTAAAAGGTTTAGATGAGCCGGTAATTGAGAAGGGGAGTACTTTATCCTCTGGACAAAGACAGCTAGTTTCATTCGCTCGAGCACTTGCTTTCGACCCGGCAATTCTAATATTAGATGAGGCGACTTCAAACATTGATACCGAAACGGAAGAGATAATTCAACATGCGATGGATGTGTTGAAAAAAGGAAGAACAACTTTTATTATTGCGCATCGACTTTCTACTATTAAGAATGCAGATCGTATTTTAGTATTAGATCGTGGTGAAATTGTTGAGAGTGGCAGTCACGATGAGTTGTTACAGCTACAAGGACGCTATGAACAAATGTATAAATTACAAGCAGGAGTATCTCAGCACGTTTAATACGTGTAGGGATATTCCCTTTTTTTATATTGAATTTTTCTAGCGTAAATCGTATATTTAGTGTGGCGAAATAAAATAAAAAAGAGGTATCTTATGATCCTATGGATAAAAGATTGGAAAACAAAAATATCTTCTTTCAATAGAAATATACGGTTATTCATGTTGGCAAATATTCTAATACAAATAGGTATGGGTGTTTTTTCAGTAATGTATAATTTATATCTAAAGGAGCTGGGATTTCCTGAAACCATCAATGGTAAAGTAATTTCAATGACTTCTCTTGCATCTGCAATTATGTTAATTCCTGCTGGTTTTTTAAGTGACCGTTTTGGACGGAAATGGATGATTATTCTTGGATCAATCATAACGGTATTAACCTTATTTTATAGAAGTGTAACAGTGGAAGAACAATCGTTGATTTATGCAGCCTTTTTAACTGGGCTTTTCATGGCGCTAGTCCAAGTTTCAGGTGTCCCTTTTTTAGCAGAAAACTCGACAGCTAGTGAACGTATGCATTTGTTTAGTATTCATTTCTCGTTGGTGACAATTGCAAGTGTCGTTGGAAGTTTAGGTGGAGGCGTATTAGCTGATGCATTACATTTGTATGCAGCTATGCCTATTCAGGAATCGATTAAATGGGTTTTAATTCTAGGTACCTTTATTTTTGCGCTAGGCTTAATACCTTTATTTCAATTAAAACCAACAGTAAGACAAGAAATCAAAACGGCTCAAACAAGTGAGAAAGAGTTACCAAGTACTTTCAAAAGAAATATTATTATCATTTTACTATTCGGCTTTTCCAATTTACTAATTGGCACGGGATCAGGGTTAGTTATCCCTTATTTGAATTTATATTTTGCTAATCGCTTTGATGCATCTAATTCATATATTGGTTTGATATTATCATTAGGTTCTGGGATGACAGCTGTTGCAATGCTTATGGGTCCAGCACTTGTAAAAAGAGTGGGGCAAGTCCGTGCACTTGTGATTTTCCAATTACTTTCTATTCCCTTTTTATTCATAACTGGTTATACCAATTCCTTAATAGTGGCATCGATCGGATTTTTGCTACGTCAAGCACTAATGAATGCTGGAAATCCAATACAAAGTGCTATTGCTATGGATTTGGTTCATGATAAATATAAGGGTCTAGCCAATTCAGTGAACCAAATGGTATTTAATATTGGATGGGCGAGCACAGGAGCTATATCTACCGGACTGGTAATGGCGTATGGCTATTATTGGGGTTATGCATATACCTTCACAATTACTGGTATTCTTTATATTGTAGCCTCGACATATTTTTATATATTATTTGGAAGAAAAAAAGTAGGTACTAAGTAAGATAGAAGCAATGATTAAAGTGATTGAACAATATATATAGCTATTACTTATGCAGATTTCATTGCACTACCAATTTAAGATGAGAAAGAAGTTAGTAGAGGGAGAACCAATGGGAAGAGTGTTTGATTAAAGTCATATGAAAGTGTTTATAGGAACAGCATTTGATTATTTAGAAGACAAATAAAATACTAAACTGCATGTGTTTTTTTATTACATGCAATTAGGTAGTAGTAGACAAAAGGAAGTTGGCTAATTGGTCTCTTTCATTATTTTGATTTATTATCATTCCTTCAGAGTATAAAGAAAATAATAGGTATCATATTATTGGTTTGGAGAAGCGTCCGCTCGACTCCTGCGGGAAAAGCGAGACAGACGAGACCCCGCACGAAGCAAAGCGAAGGAGGAGGCTCGGCGCTCGCCCGCGGAAAGCGAGCGGTAAGCTTCGGAAAACCTGATTTATCCTATTTAAACATTCGATTTTTTCCACAGTCTAACTGCATGTTTTTTTATTCACATGCAGTTTTTTTGGTTAATCGTAAACGTGAAAAAGCATTAACTCATGAATCATTTTTTTTACTGTTTCTTCATCAGCTGGTACGTTTCCAATCCAATTGATTGTTCCATCAGGTTCATATTCCCCAGTATATCGTACTTGTTTATAAAAAAATGAAATAGACCAACCCGGTAATTGTTTATTTTCATATAGTGATTTAAAGCTAAAATGCTGTAACAAAATAATCAACCTTTCATGTGACATAAATTCCTGGCATACACTAGTAGAAATTACTAGTGAAGGAGCGTCTATTTGTTTATTGATAAATTACAACTTGCGATTCAAAACGAATACGCAGATTACCATTTCTATAAAGATATGTATAAATTGACGAACGATCCATATTGGCAAGGGTTTATTCAACATGCTTATGAAGATGAAAAAAGCCACTATGAAATGTTTCAACAACTCTATTATATGCTGACAGGGACTTATGTTCAAAGTCTGAAAAAAAAGCCCCCTTGCTTAGACTTAAAAACCTGTGCTAAAAATGCGATTAAGGATGAGTTAGAAGGAGCAGAAATGTATAAAGAAATGCTGCTCCAAATACCTGTTCAGCAAGCATATGCACCACTATTTGTAGCAATGCATGATGAAACGGAGCATGCTATACGTTTTTCGACAATGTTCAACGCATTGTAATTCTTTTAGTGTTTGTCCTTCCTCTGCTATAATAAATTATATGCTAGAGGAAAAAGGTGAAATAGATGAATTTATTTTGGACGATTTTATTCATGGCAGCAGTCGGCGCAGCAATTGGAGCAGTAACAAATCACTTAGCAATTCAAATGCTTTTTCGACCACATGAAGCAAAATATATTGGATCTTGGCGAATCCCGTTCACACCTGGTTTAATTCCAAAGAGACGAGATGAACTTGCCAAACAGCTAGGAAATACAGTTATAAATCATTTATTGACCCCAGATATTTTCAAAAGAAAATATTTTAATGAAGAAATGCAAGACAAGACTACGAAGTTAATTGTTCGACAATTAAATGAGAAAATTCTACTTTCTGATAAAACGATTGCAGATTGGTTAAAACTAAGTGGTATCGAAAATATTGTAACGATAGCAAATACGAAAATAGATGAGCAAGTAGATATTCAATTTAATCGTTTAAAAAGCCGATTTGAAAATGAGACGATTAGACAGTTGGCTCCGGAAGATTGGCAGGTAAAAGCGGATAGTAAAGTAGGAGAAATAGTATCTTATATCCTTTTTAAAGGAGAAGAATTTTTTCAGTCAGAAGAAGGTAAACGTTCTGTAAAAAATTTAATTGATGATTTCCTTTCTACCAAAGGAACTCTTGGAAGTATGATTCAAATGTTTGTTGGAGAATCTTCTACTCTTGCAGGAAAAGTACAACCGGAAATTTTAAAGTTTCTAAAAGCACCAGGTACCAAAAATATGTTGGAAAATATCGTTCGTAATGAATGGGAAAAGCTTAAAGACCGACCAATTATAGAAATAATGGACGGCTTTGATTTTGAACCTGTCGTTAAAAATGTAAAGAGTTATTTGAAGAAGGAATTAGCAATCGAAGAGCGTTTGAGTCATAGTTTAGTTCATTATTTCCCTGAGGCAACAGAATGGACGCAAACAAAGCTTGTCCCAAAACTAACTTCCTTTGCATTTATGGAAGCAGAAGCCAAGCTAGAAGAAGTATTGCGAAAAATGAAATTAGAAGATATGGTTAAAGAGCAAGTCGATTCTTTCCCAGTAGCACGTTTGGAAGATATCGTTCTCGGCATTTCAAAACGTGAGTTTAAAATGATTACCGTACTAGGCGGATTCTTAGGTGGTCTTATCGGGATCATACAAGGGTTAATCGTCTTTATTACAGGTTAAATAAAAAGGAGCTAATAAAAATGGTCAATATTTACGATGATATTAATAAATTAGAAGCAACACTACGTAAAACCGATGAATTTGCTAATGTAAAAGCAGCGGTGGAATCTGTCAAAGCAGACCCTGAGGCGCTAGCATTATTCCAAAGCTTTCGTAAGATTCAACTTTCCCTTCAAGAAAAGCAAATGAAAGGGGAAGAAATTTCAGGCGAAGAACTAGAATACGCACAGAAAACAGCACAGCTTGCTCAAGGAAATGAAAAAATCTTTCATATGCTCCAAGCAGAAATGAGTTTAAGTCAGTTAATTGAAGAAGTAAACAGAGTATTAATCAAACCAGTACAAGAATTATACGAAGGTATTTAATTATCAGGATCTCCTTAAATGGTAAGTAGTTCAGTTATCGTGGAGAAACAATCAAATAGCATATCTATTTAAAGACCAAATCACATAGCGATTTGGTCTTTAAAATTTACTTATATATCACTGGTTTTAGTGTAAGTAGGTCAAAAAATCAATTTAATTCAAATACTATATAACAGAGTGACAATAGCTATTGAAAGAAAATGGAAAATTTATGATAAAATAAATGAAAAATTGTGAAAGTTTGTATTTCAACTTACGGTGTCTATTGCATGTAAGGGAGGACTTATATGAGATTAAATGTTTTTTATGTAGCGGTAATGATTTCTTCATTATTTTTTGTTGCTACGGGATGTGGTATTTTTGCTGAGCCTATAAAGTCGTTAAAGGTCCTTTCATATCTGTTGAGGAAACAAACAAATTAATGATTGATTGTTCTTCGGCGGCTAAAAGGAA
This sequence comes from Psychrobacillus mangrovi, assembly GCF_037104765.1. Lineage (NCBI taxonomy): Bacteria > Bacillati > Bacillota > Bacilli > Caryophanales > Bacillaceae > Psychrobacillus > Psychrobacillus mangrovi. The sequence goes on from NZ_JBAWSY010000008.1 coordinate 24,661, forward strand.
TGATAATTCTAATACAGAAGAAGGATACAGTTGTGTTGTAGAAATTTCTGAAAATACCACATTAAGAACAGAGGATGGACAAGAACTAAGTGTTGATGAGCTAGAGGAATGGGAATTATCTAAATTAAATTCTCCCAAAATGGTTAGGGTCGTTCTATCTGAAGAGAAAAACATAAACAAAAATATGAGTAGCAGGGAAGGACTAAAGGCTTCTGAAATCATTATATTAAACTAATGGTGGCATTGATCCAAGAAGGCTTCACGCAGGAGCATATTACTTTTACGACGAGCTTCGCGCAGGAGCACATTACTTTTGCGACGAGCTTCGCGCAGGAGCATATTACTTTTGCGACGAGCTTCGCGCAGGAGCATATTACTTTTGCGACGAGCTTTGCGCAGGAGCAGGATGCGCTAGCAGGTACAGCCGCTCAGGCTGACAAGTGCTGAATTAATTTCACATATATACATATTAAAAATAAAGTTTCCCAGAGTAATATGAAGGAATAATATATTCGGTGTCGAATTATAATAAATGAATGACCATTCACTTGCAAAGGGGAATTGATATGTATAAGACTTTATTATTAGAAAAAGAAGGAAGAATTGCTACATTAACATTAAATAGACCACAAGCTATGAATTCGATGGATGATGTGATGATGAAAGAGCTAGCGGAATGCTTAGAGTCTGTTAAACAAGATCACTCCATTCAAGTATTGATAATTAAAGGGGAGGGGCGTGCTTTTTCTGCTGGAGGAGACATAAAGGCCATGCTCGATACAGAGAATCCTTTTAATATTGAAGAAGTCATGGTGTACCTTGGGCGACTCGCAACAACATTATATACGTTACCTCAAATTACAATTGCTTCTGTTCACGGTGCAGCAGCAGGATTAGGCTTTAGTATGGTACTGGGATGCGATATCATTATCGCGGAAGAAAACAGTAAGCTCGCTATGAACTTTATTGGCATAGGATTGATACCAGATGGAGGGGGACATTTCTTCTTAAAAGAAAGAGTGGGTATCCCAAAAGCGAAACAACTAATGTGGAGTGGACAGCTTTTTTCAGGAAAGGAAGCTCAAAAAATCGGTTTAGTGGATGAAGTTGCTTCTGATGGATTGGGATATGCAACAGCAAATTCCTATGCACAAAAACTTCTTCAATCGCCAATTGCTGCTATGATTGCGTCCAAAGAAATACTACACGCTACAAAAGTAGATGAATTAGTAGAAGTAGTAGAAAAAGAAGCAACTGCTCAATCTGCGATGCGTAAAACGGCGGATCATTTAGAAGGGATTCAAGCATTCGTTGAAAAACGTAAGCCTGCTTTCAAGGGAGAATAAAAGAATTTATATTGATATAAAAGGACATAACCACTCAGTGGTTATGCCCTTTTTCAATTACACGTGGAATAATACAAGCTTCCCAGAACTATTTACTAAACGATGTGTCGTTTTGGTAAAGCCTTTTTCTTCAATAAATTCCTCGCCTTTTTTCTTCGCGTCCTCATCGTTTTCGAAATTCCATGACTCTTCAACAATAAGCTTTCCTGTTGGTTCAAATGCTGTAAATTTATACGTTTTCAAGAATCAACACCCCTTTGTTCTTCTTATTTCTAATATTATACAACAAAAACTTTAAAAGAAAAATGTAAAGCGAGCTTGACAATGAAAATGGAAGTAAAGTACACTTTACATAAAGCTAGCTTTACAATAAAGGTAGGTATATTCATGGAAAATTTAGTTAGAGATAAGCGAATGGCATTAGGAATGACACAGGATGAGTTGTCAGAAATGCTTAATGTATCTAGACAAACAATTATTTCGTTAGAAAAGGGAAGATATAATCCATCCATTACATTAGCATTCAAGCTTTCAAAATTGTTCAATTGCACGATAGAAGATTTATTTATTTATGAGGAGGAAGATTAGTATGAATGAGAATTTTGATATAGTATCTTTTTTGTTAGGTTTACCTCTTGCAATAGTAGTAATGACTATTGTGCTCTTAGTTCAAAGAAAAATAGGTAAGAAAAAACGATGGTTTGATGAGCGATATAATAGAATACATGAAAAAGCGAGATCTATTTCTTGGATGACGACTACTATTGTTATTTTAATCGTATGGATGATTATCCTAACTGTTGAAGGTCCTGGTCTTATCTTTTTCTTAATGACAGGAATGTGGGTAATTCATATGACTTCTTATTTAATTGGTGCTGTGATAGCTAGTAAGGATAACTAATAACTGGAGGGGTTTTTATGATGAAAAAAGATACTAAATTTGCTATTATAGTTTCTTTATTTGTACTAATCGGAGTACCTCTATTCTTTCTATTTATTTCACTTCTAACAAATCAGTGGAAATATTTTTTATTTAGTATAGCTCCTTCCTTTGCGGCAGGATTTACAGGACTAATAATAAGTCGAAAAAGTTCATAAACTTTTTTATGTTAGATTGTACACATTTCACTGTATGCAATCTTTTTTTTATGATAAAATAGAACAAATATTCGTTTTTAGTGAGGTGCTTTAATAATGACTGATGTTCGTTTTCTTCATATAGCAGATTTGCATTTGGATAGCCCTTTTAAAGGGCTTACCTCTATACCACAAAATAAATGGCAGGATATCCGTGAGAGTACATTTAATGCTTTTACAAACATTATTAAATATGCAATTGCAAGCAAGCCTGATTTTGTTTTAATTGTTGGCGATGTTTACGATGGAGAAAATAGAAGTCTACGTGCACAGCATTTATTTCAAAAAGGGATGGAGGAGCTCTCTTCCGAAGGGATACCTGTTTTTATTTGCTATGGAAACCACGATCACTTGAGTGGCAATTGGGTGAGATTTCAGCTACCTGACAATGTAGAAGTGTTTGGGGAAGAGGTAGACACAAAAATACTTGAAGTGAAAGGTAAGAAAGTTCAAATAACAGGATTTAGCTATAAGGAGCGGCATATTCGTGATGCTATGCATACGCGTTATCCAGTTGCAAATGGACAAGATTATCACATTGGTATGCTACACGGAAGTATCGAAGGAAATGAAGAGCATGATGTATATGCACCATTTCGTAAAACGGATTTAGTCAGTAAAGGGTATGATTATTGGGCACTTGGTCATATTCATAAACGTCAAATTTTACATGATGATCCTTTTATCGTCTATTCGGGTAATACTCAAAGTAGGCATCGAAACGAAAAGGGATTAAAAGGATTTTATGAGGTTTCCTTAACAAAAGGACAAGTTGATCTTCAGTTTATCCCTTCTTCTGCTTTTATTTATGACGAGGTAGTCGTATCTTGTGATGGAATAATTCATGCGAATGAATTGATAGCACGAATAGAAGAAACCCTTCATGATTATAGAGAATCAAATGGAAGTGCAATAGTTGAAGTAATGTTAACAGATATAACGGATGATACAGCGGAACTTTTAAAAGCTTCTACGAAAGAAGAATGGCTTCAAATAATACAAGAAAGTATACGAGAAGAAGAACATTTTATCCTTGTTCAAAAACTTCAAATTGAAATGCCAAAAGAGGTATGGAATGAATCCTCTGCACTTTTGCAGTCAATAGAAGCATGGGACACAGCTGATTGGAAATATGCACTAAAAGAATTATATCAGCATCCAAAAGGTAGTAGATATCTAGAGACAATTAGTTCAGAGTTTGTAAAGGAAACGAAACTCGAAGTGGAACAGTTGCTTTCTAACGTTTTAATAAAGAGGAGTGAATAACGATGAAAATTGAAAAACTCCATATCTATGGCTTTGGCAAGCATGAGAATGTACAAATAGATTTCCAGTCAGGATTAAATGTATTATATGGAGAAAATGAAGCTGGTAAATCGTCTATTCAGCAATTCATTTTACATATACTTTTTGGTTTCCCACAAAAAAATGCACAATTATTAAGATATGAACCGAAAAGTGGAGCCGCATATGGAGGAAAGGTTCAACTATTTGATGAACAAATGGGTCGTGTAATAATTGAGAGGATCAAAGGAAAAGCAAGTGGTGACGTTATACTTTATTTTGAGAATGGAAATCGTGGAGGAGAAAAAGAATTAGCTACCTTGTTAAATTCTTATAATCGTTCGGATTTTGAGGCGATCTTTTCATTTTCACTCCTTCAATTACAGGGCTTTGAAAAAATGACGGAAGAAGAGCTAACTCGTACTTTGCTTTCTTCTGGAACTACTGGTATGGATACATTATCAAAGGTCGAAGCCCAATTCGTAAAGGAAATGGGAGAGTTATTTAAACCAAGTGGGAAAAAACCTCTCATTAATCAAAAAATAGATGAACTACGGGTATTAGATGAAGAATGGAAACAATATCTAGAGGAAGTAAATAAGTACGATCCTGCTATTAAACGGTTGAAGGAGATTGACTCCTTACTAATTGAAACGTCTGAACTAGAAAAACAAGCACAATCCGAATTACAGCGATTTATGAGGTGGAAGCAATTAAAACCAATAAAAGAGAAACAAATTGACCTTGCAATGGCTTTAGAAAAAGTTCAAAATCAAACTTTTCCGACTGATGGTATTAGGCGTTATGAAACGATAAAAGACAAAGAAATGAACGTGAAGATTACGAATGAACAATTAAGAGAAAATCTCAAAGAGTTCAAGAATAATAATAAAATAATGTCATTAGAAGAATTGGATAAATTAAAATCCTTCTTATCAAACGAAACAGAATGGCATCAGTTGAGAGCAAAGCGAATACAAATAGAGGAAGAACAGTCGAAAACCCTTCAAAATCAGATGCAGCAATTATCACTTGTAGGGATAAACTGGGAGAAAAATTTAGATAACATTATAGAAGCAGATGTATCCATTCAACAAGAAGAAAAGCTTGTAACCCTTTTAAAAGAACGTGAAAAGTTAGAAAGCGAATTGCTTCAAGAAAAACGTATTTTACAAATGAAAAAGGAAGATCTTCACGAACAGAAAACACGGATTTCAGAAGTGAAGCGCAATAAAACAGAGAAAAATAAAGCTGATGGAATAAGCGTATTATTTAGCGGTGCCATTCTTCTTTTAGGATTTATTTTAAGTTTTCTCCTATCTAATTGGATGTTTGCACTAGCTGCTTTTATAGTTAGTATCGTTGTATTTTCAGGATTTAATTACTTGAAAAAAACAATGAAAGAATCAAACGATATAAAAACATATGAAAGCTTGCTTTTAAAAGAAGAAAAGGCTCTATTTCAGCAAATTAGTCAGCTAGAAAATAAAATAAGTGAACTGGAGCAACGAGAGCAATCTATTAATCAACATGTACAATTATTTCTAAATAATTATCATTTAAGTGGCCAACATTCCCCGAGCTTATTAAAAGAGCTATTTAATAGATTACGTTTAATTCAAGAGCAGCAAATTCAACTTGAACAAATGGAATTAAAATTAAATGAAATTAGCAAAAGAATGGAAGGACTTTTAGCACAAGCTAAAACGGTAACAAATAATTCCTTGATTGAAGATATGTTATTTCATCAACTACGCGAGTATTATCTTCAAGAGAAGAAAAAATTTGAAGACAATGAATTTATTCATGAAAAAATAAATGACATTACCATGAAGCAAAAAGAGAATCTTTCATTGCTTGATGTATATGCCGATAGCATTCATAATCTTTTTCAAGAAGCAAATGCAGAAACCGAAAATGATTTTTATGAGGCACATAGATTATTTGAACAAAAGGTATTTTTAGAAAAAGAATTCAATCATTTACAAATGCAATTAGGCAACCAAGAAATAGGCATAGAAGACTTTAAAGAATCGTTTGAACAAGAAACCAATGAACAATTAAAAACAATTCAAAAAAGTCGTAATGAGCTAGTTCAAGAAAGAGCAACCTTAGTTTTTCAAACAAATAGACTACTTAAGGATGAAAAGCAAAGTGAGATGCTACAAAAAATAGAACAAAAGAAAGCAGAGTTACAAGAGTATGTGAAGCAGTGGGCGGCGTTGAAAGCGGTTGTAGTAGCTATAAACAAAATGATGGTGCAATTAAAAGAGGAACGTCTACCAGAAGTACTAGAAATGGCTCAAAGTTATTTTAAAAGACTTACTAGCCAATCCTACGAACAATTGATACTTTCCCCAGAAGGAATATTTGAGGCAGTGAAATACAATGGACAGCGTTTTAAAATTGTCGAACTAAGCCAAGCAACAAAAGAGCAAGCCTATCTCTCTTTACGTATTGCGCTAGCACTGTGCTTAAAAAATAAAGCTCCTTTTCCAATTATTATGGATGATCCTTTTGTACATTTCGATCGTTTCCGATTACAACAAGTGGTACAATTAATGGAGGAGCTACAGAAAGAACATCAACTACTGTATTTTACATGTCATGAAAATATGCAATATGTCTGGCAGGATGTAAATGTCATACAAGTAGCGACATTATTAGCTGGAAGTGGAGGGATTGTGAAATGAAAGGTATTACACAATTACGAGTAGGGGATCCAGTAGATCATTTCTTACTAATTAAACAATCAACAAAGGGAGTAACAACTGTTGGGAAACCGTTTATGTCCCTTTTGTTACAAGATAAAAGTGGCGATATAGAAGCAAAATTATGGGATACAAACGAAGAACATGAAAAGCTTTTTGCAGCGAGTCAAATCGTTCGTGTCGGTGGTGAAATTCAAGACTATCGAGGAAAGTTTCAGCTTCGTGTAAAAAGCATTAGACCTGCAAAAGCAGATGAACCAATTACAATAAATGATTTAGTTCCATCAGCAGCAAAATCTAAAGAAGTATTGATGGAAGAGTTAATGCAATTTTTCTTTGAAATGAAAAATCCTTTAATACAAAGAATTACACGTCATTTATTAAAAAAACATCAAACTGAATTTATGACGTTCCCAGCAGCTACAAAAAATCATCATGATTATGCATCTGGATTGATTGATCACGTCGTGTCCATGTTGAAGCTAGGAAAAGCTTTATGTGATCTATATCCAACACTTAACAAAGACTTGCTATACTCAGGAATTATTTTACACGATATCGGAAAGGTTTTAGAGCTTTCTGGACCTGTAGCAACTACTTATACAATTGAGGGTAATCTGCTTGGTCATATAACAATTATGGTAAATGAGATTTCGAAGGCAGCAGAAGAGCTTCAAATTGAAGGGGAAGAGGTAATGCTTCTTCAACATATGGTGCTTAGTCATCATGGTAAAGAAGAATGGGGAAGCCCAAAACGTCCAATGGTTCGGGAAGCCGAAATTTTGCATTATATTGATAATATTGATGCGAAGATGAATATGTTAAATCGCGCTTTAGATAAAACGAATCCGGGTGAATTTACAGAGCGTTTATTCCCACTTGAAAACCGTTCATTTTATAAACCTACCTTCGAATAAAAAGAAATAAAGCGTAAAGGCTAAATGCTATTACGCTTTAAATTGTCGACAAAAGGTATCGAGAGGTTGTCTCTCGATACCTTTTGTCATTATTTATGTATTTTTCAGGGGTCTATCACATAGCCACTAAGAGAATTTATCGCTTTGGCATTCTTTTTCCGTGGGGAACTGAAATCCCAATTCTATTTAATCAAATGTTTTATTAAAGAAAAAAGACTATAGATAAACTCAAAGTCTTAAGAGTTTGTCTATAGTCTGAAGCGTAAGAACTAACGCTTTTACGCTTTATTATATTATTTTTCACTATCAGTAGTTGTATCTTCTTCTGCTGGTGCTTCTTTTTCTGCAGGAGCGTCAGCAGCAGTTAAAAATTGATCTAACGCAGTTTTTAAGTCTTCATCTTTAATTTTGATATCTGCGTCTTTCATCATTTTCGCAACTTTAGTCAACAATGTAGAAGTATCTGCTTTTTCAAGCTTTAATTGTTTCTCAAGTTCCGCTTTTTTATCTTCGTATGATTCTTTGATTGTGCGCTTGTCCGTTACTTCAATAATGTGAAAACCATGTTGTGATTGAACTGGTTCACTAATTACATTCTTTTCTAATGCAAATGCTGCTTCTTCAAATTCAGGTACCATCGCACCTTTACCAAACCAACCTAATTCTCCACCAGATTGCTGAGCTGCAGGTTCAGTAGAATATTCTTTTGCTACTTCAGCAAAGTCTTTGCCTGATTCTAGTTCACTTTTTACCTTTTTAGCAGTTTCTTCATCTGCAACTAAAACGTGACGAGCATTAATTTCGTTTTTAATATTTTCATATTTCGCTTTAACTTCTTCTTCTGTAACGTCTACATCTTCAATTAAAGCTTTTTCTTGCAATAAGTTAAGTTCTAAGTACTTTTTATATGATTCTTCTGTATAACCTTGTTGGGCAATCATCGCTTCAAAGTTTTCGCCTAATTGCTCTTTATCAGCTTTTAGTTGAGCGTCTACTTCTTTTTTCGACACATCATACTTAGAATCAAGTACTTTTTCAATCATAAGAAGTTGAAATGCTTGGTCACCGATAGATGATTTCATTTCTTCATATAAGTCGTTTTGTGTGATATCTCCAACTTTTGAAGTAGCAATTACTTCACTGTTATCTGCTGAATCATTGCTACATGCACCTAGTGCAAGGACTGATGCTGCAAGTGTAAATGACAATACTGTTTTTTTCATTATTTTCTCTCCTAACTTCTTCGTGCACAGTAGTTACTATAACATAAACGAAATAAAAACAAAAATGGTTCCCATTCATTTGCCTACCGTTTTTTTTCAAAATCGCATAGGATACATTGAAAAGGAGGTGTTCAAAATGGGAGGACAATATAATAGCGGTGGTTACAACAACTCTGGCTCTGGCTTTGCTTTGATTGTTGTTTTATTTATTCTTTTGATCATTGTAGGGGCAGCGTTCATCTACTAATGAAAGGGCGGACTAAGATCGTTAAAAACGATCTTGGTTCTTCTTTTCATCCTTTTTTTTAATTAAAAGAAATGACCCAGCATCATTTACATGATTTGGGTCAATTTTTTCTTTTATACTGTATAAACTAATTCCACGTAGAAGCTAACAAGAAGTATCGTAATCAATATATTAATGGTACGAAAAATCTTTGGATGTTTTTCTTCTGGAATTTCTTTTGACATTACTAAAGCAAATGTCATTCGATTGATTTGTATCAAGTAAAATGCTGAGAATAGAATCAACGTAAAAATAATCATGTCTAATCTCCCTTCATATACTAGTAAGCATATCAAAGAAGGAACATAGTTTACAAGTAGTAGATATTGTTAAGGTTGGGCTGGAACTACTAATATCTCATAACCAGCATCTGTTTCTTCAATAAGTGCTTGTTTAGGTGACTTACTTAAATTTTTTACATAAATTAAATCTATTAAACAAATTCCACAGTGATAGGCTAATAACATAGTAAAATAATGAGCAAACATAGGAACTAATAGAGCAGCTATAAGTAGCGATAGATTAAGAAAAATAAACGGCGCTAATAGTGAAAAAATAAATCTTTTCTTATTAATTGGTTCGATTACACGCAAAGTAACAATTGGCAAAAAGCCATATTGCTTATTTATCAATAATTTTACTTTATCTCTATAACGAAATAAAGGAATAAAATGTAAAAGCTTATGGATTGGATAAATACTTAAAAAAGTAAGTATGAATACCCAAAAGTAATTATCGGATTTGGTGGAATCATTAATAATCCCTAACAAAACATATGCGAAAGAAAAAACAGTTATAACGAGCAAAGAAGATAAAAGAAAAAGACGATCTAAGCCATATTGTTTTTTCACATTAATTGTTTTCCAGCAATGCAAGTGTATGCATCTCCTATACGTAAGTAAATATCTTTCAGATACATACAATACGATGTTTCCATGTAAAAAGCAATAGGGAAAATATTAAAAATTATAGAGCGCTTTCATCTCTTGCAGTTACTACATTTTTTGTGAAAGTTTCATCAATATTTTTAATAGAACGTTCGAATATTTCCATAAAGTCATCACCATAAATATTGCGAATGACAGCCATCACATCCATGAATTCTGGAAATTTGCCATAGAGCTCTTTCATCGGAAGAGATCCTTCAATAACAGAGTGAGGAGTATCATGGTAATTTCGATACATGTCTTCTAATAAAATTTTTCCTTTTGATGTCACATCCACGTAAGTGTTTCTTTTGTCTGTATCTCTTTTAGAAAAGGAAAGAAGTCCACGTTCCTCTAGTTTTTTTGAAAAGTTAAACGCTGTAGAAACATGCATAACTCCAAATTTAGCGACTTCTGATATAGTTGCTCCTTGTAAATGATACGATATCCATAAGATATGATGTTCATTAATATTTAAGTCATAAGGTTTTATCCAAACTTGCCAATCTTTTTCTACAGCTTTCCAAAGTGCTTTGGAAAGCTGAGCGATTCGTTGACTGTAAAGCATTGCTTCTTTCATCGTATAAAACTGTTCGGTCATGTCCAACCCTTCTTTCTCGATTCTTTTCTTTCGAATATTATAGCAATAAAGGAAGTAAGTTGAAATATAATATTATTCAAAATATAATATTTTTTTAAAATGTTATGTTAAAAAATCATAGTTTATAAAGAAAGATGTCTAAGGGTACATCACTATCTATAGGATTAGAGCTAGTAAACGCCGGCATAAATATCAAGAAAAGGAGATTCTATTAAATTATCGATATTTAACAGTTTTGTGTAGCAAATACTAGGTTTGTTTTTTTTTACTATATCAAGGTAATTTATAAGAAGTGCTACACACATGCCGTAGGAGTGCCTCATCGTGCGGAGGCAAAAATTTTATCCGTGATTTTACTTTAAAAAAAGAGACATGCGTTTAATCAGCTAATGGACTAAATGCATGCCTCTTTTATTAATTAAGTACTTTTTCTTTTGGCTTTGGCAAAGTTTTTTCTAATTCTTCAATTGCTAGTTGAATAGATTGAATCTCAGCTTGAAGTTGATGCTGAAGTGGAGTGGTTTCGTTCTTCCATTCCGTGATATCCTTTTTAAAGCCCTCGATTGTTTCAGGTACTACTTCCTTTGACGCTTTACTCAACTGGCTTATAGAACTTTTTAAATCTTGTAGTTTTATTTGAACTTCCTTAAGCTTGTCCTTGTAATCCAGTGAAGTCGTTTTTAGCGAAGATCGAAGTTCACTGCCGGATTGTGGAGTCGAAAGAAGAACGGAAACCGAGCCTGCAATTGCACCAGTGGCAATGCCAATTAAAAATTGTGAAACTTTCATTTCATCACCCCTTTGTATGTATTATTCCTTTCCTTTCACTAATTAAAACATAATTTAAGGTACAAAAAAAGCTTTCCTATTAAAAGGAAAGCAAGTAATTTAAATTGTTAAGGCAGTTTCAAATTTGGATCTTTTCAATAGCTTACCAATAATCGGATAAATGACGAAGAAAGCGACGGCATTTATAACGATTGCCGGAAGTACTACTAATACAAATAACTCTCCAAATAATGCACTAGCTCCAAAAACGAAAATCGCACTTGATAAAAATACAGTTCCAGAAACTAACGTTCCTACACATGTTAGTGCAATTGCAACAGGTAATTTTTTAGCGTATTTATTAAGTAATAGTACTAAACCAAAGAAAACAAATGCTGTTACGCTTTTATCAATAACGTTCGGAATAAAACCTCCTGGGAATGTAGAAAACAATCCCGAAATGATACCCGTAGAAATTCCAAGTAAAAATACACTTTTAATCTCTGGAAATAATAATATACCGATAAACATCATAGTTAGCATGAAATCTGGTTTCATCCCACCATTAAATCCAGGGATAATAATATAAAGAACTGCACCTACACCTACTAGTAGGGACATTAATACTAAATTTTTCGTATTCAATTCTCATCTCTCCTCAGCTTATCTAAGCTCTATTTGTAAGATTCCTCTAGCGTATCTTCTTGACCGCAAGCAAGAAACTTAAATAGATTGTAAGTCTTTTTGAACCTAAATGCAACTAATTTTTTAGTGTTTCATACAACTCTTTCGCCAAATCCTGGATAACTTCTGGGGTAAAAGTTTTTTCTTTTGTATTCCATGTGGCACGGAATCCGTCTGTTTGATCGTACCTAGGGATGAAGTGTAAATGGAAATGAAATACACTTTGTCCAGCAGGCGCCCCGTTATTGTTTAATAGGTTCATACCTACTGGGCCATATGCATCTTTTAAAGCAGAAGCGATTTTAGGAACTACTTTAAATAAATTACTTGCTTCTTCTTCCGATAAATCATACACATTTTCTTTATGATTTTTTGGAATTACAAGTGCGTGGCCTTTTGTCAGTGGCATTATATCCATAAAGGCGTAAACATGCTCATCCTCATAAATCTTAGCACTAGGAATAGAACCTTCAATTATTTTGCAAAAAATACATTCACTCATGAAAAAACCTCCTATTCATTCTTACGATGAGTTTACCATATAATATATAGATTGGGGTGGATGAAAGAAGATTTTTCCTACTAGCTTTGGTAAACTATTAATTAGAGATGAGGTGCAGAAATGACAGTATTAGAAGTAAATAATGTAACAGGTGGCTATACAAGGAAGCCAGTTTTACATGACCTGACTTTTTCGATTGGTAAAGGAGAATTAGTTGGTTTAATTGGACTGAATGGCGCAGGGAAGAGTACAACGATTAAGCATATTATTGGCACGATGAACGCTGCACAAGGTGACATTCGATTAAACGGAAAAACAATGAAAGAAGACCCGGAATTATATCGTTCTTCTTTTTCTTATATTCCAGAAACACCTGTGTTATATGATGAATTAACTTTAACGGAGCATTTGCAATTGACAGCTATGGCTTACAACTTAGACCCATCTGTTTTTGAGGCACGAAAGGAATCTTTGTTAAAAGAGTTTCGTATGGAAAAAAGACTCAACTGGTTTCCTTCACATTTTTCTAAAGGGATGCGTCAAAAAGTAATGATTATGTGTGCTTTTTTAGTGAGTCCTTCACTATATATTATCGATGAACCATTTGTGGGATTAGATCCATTAGGAATACAATCACTCTTAGATCAAATGAAAGCAAGAAAAGACGAGGGAGCATCCGTACTAATGTCCACTCATATCTTGTCTACTGCAGAAAGATATTGTGATCGAATCTTACTTTTACACAACGGGAAAATTAGAGCACAAGGGACAATGGATGATTTGCGGGCAGTTTTTAATATGCCTTATGCGACACTAGATGATTTATATATCGAGATGACGAAGGAACAAAACGATGAAAAATTTGCGTGAAGTATGGAATAAACGGTTTGTTTTTTATATAAATGAGTTGCAGAAATACTTAAAATATATTGCAACTGGTCATATTGCGGTTGTCTTTGTTTTTGCTATTGGAGCAGCAGGATATGCTTATAGTGAATGGTTAAAAACTGCACCATCTGATTTCCCGGCTTTTTTACTTGTAGCTTTTGTTTTAAGTTTGTTTTTAACGATAAGTCCTCCCGTAACATTAATGAAACATGCTGATGGAGTATATTTTCTTCCTTTGGAGACAAAACTACCTGATTATTTCAAGCTTGCTTTAAGATGGACATATTTTTCAAGTGTCTTTGTCTCTGTAGCGGTTTTTGTTGTTACAATTCCATTGCTTACTAAAATAGGCGGTCTTTCTAAAAATGAGATTTTAATTTTATTTATAATTTTACTTGTGCTAAAAAAATGGAGCATTCAAGTGGAATTTAATTATCGATGGGCTGCAACTGGTAAGTACGTTTGGGTAGATCGTTTTGTAAGATTTCTTTTAATATTCTCTGTATTTTACTTTCTTATGAGTGGTTACTATATAGTATCCATTGGAGCAGCTGTAATTGGCTTAATATATCTTATAGTTTGGCAAAAGAAAAAGAAAGAAGTCGCATATCCATTTGACCATTTTATAGAAGTTGAACAATCACGGATGATGCGTTTTTACCGATTTGCCAATATGTTTACTGATGTCCCACATATTAGAGGTAAGAAGAAAAGAAGAAAATGGTTGGATGTATTTTATAAACTCGCGCCATATACACAAAAAAATGCTCAGTTTTATTTAGTGTTGCGTACATTTATTCGAACTGATGATTATTTTTATTTATGGGTTAGATTAACCTTTTTATCTGTAATAGGGGCTATTTTTATACCGTTCCCTATTGTGGCAATTATTTTCACTGGTGCCTTAGCATTTGCATCTGCTATTCAAATACAGCATGCCCTTCTTTCAGGACATGAATTTCGAATGGATTTGCTATTTCCAATAGATTCGAATGCTAGAAAAATAGCTGTAAATAGATTACTTCGCATCATACAGTTTGTACAGGCGTTATTGGTTTTGCTAGCTATCTTAATTTTTTCAGAATTTACTAACCTCATGCTTATAGTACCACTGGCGATATATGTAATATCTGAAGTAACACTTCGAATGAGTAAGAAATAAAAAGAAGGCTGTCGTAGCTGACAGCCTTCTTTTTATTTTTGATAATTAATTGCAGCGGTTCCTAAAGTTTTAGCAGCGATTAGCATCGCGCGTTCATCAAAGTCAAACTTCGGACTGTGATGTGGGAAGACTTCACCTTGAGGCATAGCCCCTGTGAAGAAAAATGTTCCAGGAATGTTTTCTAAATAATAGCCAAAATCTTCGCCAATCATGAGGAGCTCAGATTCTTGAACCTGTTCGACGCCGGGAATTTCATCTGCTATAGACGCTAGAAATTCTGTTTCTGCTTTATGGTTAATAACTGGCGGATACCCTCTGTCAAAATTAAATGAATATGTACAGTCTGCTGTCAAACATGTTCCTTTAATAACACGTTCTAGCTCATTTTCCATCAAATCTCGAACTTCCGCATTGAATGTCCGAACAGTGCCCGAAAGCTTTGCAGAGTCTGCAATAATATTGAATGCATTTTCAGCAACAAACGAACCAACTGATAAAACAGCAGCTTCTGTTGGATTTACTCTTCTAGAGACAAGTTGTTGCAAGTTTACAACTAGCTGAGAAGCGACAACGATTGCATCCTTCGCTTGATGAGGATTGGCACCATGTCCACCTCTACCTTGAATAGTTATATGAAAACGGTCGGCAGCTGCCATAATAGGTCCGGATTTATATTCAATTGTGCCAAGTGGTGTTAATGACCACAAATGCGTACCGAAAATAACGTCGACATCTTCTAAACACCCTGCATCAATCATCGGTTTAGCTCCACCAGGCGCATATTCTTCCGCATGTTGATGGATAAAAACATATTCACCAGACAATTGGTCCTTCAATTCATTCAATGATCGAGCAAGAATAAGTAATGAGGCTGTGTGGCCATCATGTCCGCAAGCATGCATTACTCCAGCAACTGTTGATTTGTATGGAACATCTTTTTCATCTTGGATTGGTAGTGCATCAAAGTCAGCGCGTAGTGCTACCGTTTTACCAGGAAGTGCACCTTTAACTCTTGCCACGACACCATTTCCACCAACGTTAGCTTGGAAAGGGATTCCTAATTCTGTATAAAAGTCTTGAATATATTTTGCTGTTTTTGTTTCTTGAAAGGATACCTCAGGATGCATATGTAAATAACGTCGAATAGAAACCATATCGTCAAAAGAGTTTTCTAATTTGTTTATTAACTCTGTTGTCAAAATCCTCGCCCCCATATTTCTTTTTGTTTCATTATAACAGAAAAGAAGAAGCTTTTATCTCAAGCTTCTTCGGGGATTGATTTATAGGTAGATACATAAGGGGCACTTGTGAAAATCTTTTGCTTATCTGCTACATGATCAAAATTTAAAGGATTTGACTTTTTCCATACTTCAAAGCTGTTTGGTCCAGACCATTCTGTTAAAATGATATACGTATCAGACTTCAGAGGTTTTAGCACGCGAAGGGCGATAAAACCAGGTTCTTTTTCAAGTGTAGCGGTTAATTTAGTATACTGAAATTCAAATATAGGACGTCCTTCATCTGAAAGAGGTATGTGTTGTAAAACGAAATATCCTTTTTCTAAAAAATTTCCATAAGACTCGAGTATTTCATATTTACGAGGTACTTGAAAGACAGACTTACCAGATGTTTCATGAATCAAAACAGAGTTACCTACACCATGCAAAAGAAACAACTCTTCTCTTGGATGCTTCTTTTTGATTGATTCCATAAATTCGGGTGTTCCAGATGTTATATAAAAGTTCATATTAAAAACCTCCACTTCTTAATTGATTATACTTTTCCCCTTAAAGTCAAATTAAAAACACTATTTCAAATTAAAGACTGGAAATGCAGGACAAATTTATGACAATTACACTATATTTATATACAATAAGCAAGAGAACGTCTATAGTTGAGACGTATATTGAACAGGGTACAGTTATATAGAAGAAAGGTAGGAAAAGGGAATGTCAACTTTTAACGATACAATACTACGTGCGGCTCGTGGAGAAGCAGTAGATCACACACCAGTATGGTACATGAGGCAGGCTGGTCGTTCACAACCAGAGTATAGAAAAATTAAAGAAAAATACTCGTTAGAACAGATTACGCATGAGCCAGAATTATGTGCCTATGTAACACGTCTTCCAGTGGAAAATTACAATGTAGACGCTGCGATATTATATAAAGATATCGTAACACCTTTAACTGGAATCGGAATAGATGTAAAAATTAAAGCGGGTGTAGGCCCAGTCATTTCGAATCCAATTCGAACTGTGCAGGATGTACATAATCTTGGAGACTTATCTCCAGAGGATGACGTACCTTTTGTATTAGAAACGATTAAACTGCTAACAACTGAACAATTAAATGTTCCACTAATCGGATTTGCAGGAGCTCCTTTTACTTTGGCAAGTTACATGATTGAAGGTGGCCCATCTAAAAGTTATAACAAAACGAAAGCATTTATGGTTTCTGAATCTCAAGCGTGGTTTGCTCTAATGGACAAACT
Organism: Psychrobacillus mangrovi; assembly: GCF_037104765.1. Lineage (NCBI taxonomy): Bacteria > Bacillati > Bacillota > Bacilli > Caryophanales > Bacillaceae > Psychrobacillus > Psychrobacillus mangrovi. Next base: position 41,590 of record NZ_JBAWSY010000008.1, read on the forward strand.
AGCTGATATGATCATTGTTTATATCAAAGCACAAGTCAAAGCTGGAGCTAAAATGATTCAAATTTTTGACTCCTGGGTTGGAGCTTTAAACGTAGCAGATTATCGTATTTTCATTAAACCAGTAATGACTCGTATTTTCAATGAGCTTCGTGAGACAGGTGTTCCACTAATCACATTTGGTGTTGGAGCTAGTCACCTAGCGATGGAATGGCATGATTTGTCGGTGGACGTAGTCGGAATAGATTGGCGTTTATCAATTGAAGAAGCTCGTGCAAAAGGATTAACGAAAACGCTTATGGGGAACCTAGATCCTTCTTATCTAATCGGAGATTGGGCAGAAATCGAAAAACGTGCAAAAGTGATTGTTGAAGAAGGAGTTGCAAATCCAGGACATATCTTTAATCTTGGACATGGTGTATTCCCTGAAGTGGATCCTGATACGCTGAAACGTTTGACGACATTTGTACATGAATACAGTAAAGAATTAATTGCAGCGAAATCTAACTAAACTTTCTAGAGGTGATACGAATGAAAAAAACTATGGGATTATTAGTAATGGCATACGGAACTCCATATGAAGAAGCAGATATTGAACGCTACTATACACATATTCGTCATGGACGTAAACCAAGTGAAGAGCAATTGGCTGACTTAACAGGACGCTATAAAGCAATCGGAGGTATTTCTCCACTTGCTAAAATTACAGAAAACCAAGCAAAAGGGCTTTGCAATCGTTTAAATGAAGTACAAGATGAAATTGAATTTAAACTTTACATTGGACTAAAGCATATTGAGCCTTTCTTGGAAGATGCAGTTGCTCAAATGCACAAAGATGGTATTACAGAAGCAGTTTCGATGGTATTGGCTCCTCACTTTTCAACATTCTCGATTAAATCGTATAACGGTCGAATTAAAGAAGAAGCTGAAAAACTAGGTAACTTGAAAATAACTTCTGTAGAAAGCTGGTATGACGAGCCTAAATTCATTCAATACTGGACAGAAAAAGTAAGTGAAGCATTCTCAGCGATGTCTGAAGAACAACGTGAAAAAGCATGTCTAATTGTTTCAGCGCATTCCCTACCAGAAAAAATTAAAGAGCTGGGCGATCCATACCCAGATCAATTGAAAGAAACTGCTGACTTAATTGCAAAAGCAGCTGGTGTGAAAAATTATGCGGTAGGCTGGCAAAGTGCAGGACAAACTCCAGACCCATGGATTGGTCCAGATGTACAAGACTTAACACGTGAATTACATGAAGAAAAAGGATTCACTTCATTCGTTTATACTCCAGTTGGATTCGTAGCAGAGCACTTAGAAGTGCTATACGATAATGACTACGAATGTAAAGTGGTCTGTGACGAAATCGGCGCAACCTATGTACGACCAGCTATGCCAAATGATCAACCTCTTTTCATCGATGCAATGGCAGACGTCGTATTGAAACATATTAAAGCCTAATTTTTGTTAAGCCTCTAGCGAATTTCTCGCTAGAGGTTTTTTATTATTCGGATCTCAGAAAATCTCGAGGAATCTCAGAAAATCCCGGGCGTATCTCAGAAAATCACGGGGGATCTCAGAAAATCTCGAGGGATCTCAGAAAATCTCGAGGAATCTCAGAAAATCCCGGGTGTATCTCAGAAAATCTCGAGGAATCTCAGAAAATCCCGGGCGAATCTCAGAAAATCACACTTTTTTCCGATATACTGTTCTTTTACCGTGATTGACACTAATTAAATTGCATTTTTTCAACATATAGTAGGCTTCATGGGAAGAAGATAAACCAAAGAAATCTTTGCATTCGGCAGTACTAATAGAGTCTTTAATTAATAAAAAATAGTCATCGATATTATGCTTGATAGGATTCAGATCGACTGCTTCACATTGTGTGCATTTCCAAGTTTTATTTGTCAATTTGGATAAGACGGTCGAACAGTTTTTACAAAACAAGCCTTTGATTAGAGTAGAAGGATTTATTTTCCATTGGTCACATAGAGCTTTCCGTTGAAAGACTACTTGCCTCGATTGAATATTATTTATTATTTTTTTAAATTGGATTGTGTTTACGAGGTCTTCTTTTTTGTTAAGGCTCTGTATGAACATTGGGAGATTTTTTCGAAAGAATATAGGTTCGTCTGGGGGAACATTTTCTAAAATGACACGGTTTGAAGAATATACTATTCCTTTGAAAATTGGAAGGGGAATTCCCAATCGTTCAAGAGAATAAATATGCCTATTTGTTTGTATGATTGGACATTCAAAAGCAGTTGAAACACCATCTAAAGAGCGAATAACTTGTTCTTGATGCTTTTGAAAAGTAATCGTTCCAACCATATTTTTTACTTCTATAATGAGAAAGTACTTTCTTGTAATAATTAAAGTATCTAACTGTATGAAAAGATGCTCGTGAATCTTTAACTGAAGATCAGGAAAAATACATAGGTCTTTGGGAAATTCTATTTCTAAAATACTTCTATCCACTAGTTGCTCTCCTGCAAATCCTGCTTCGATTTTATTTGATTGCTCGCTTATTTCTTTTCTTTTAGGATGGGAAGCATGAAGTCTAATGAGGAGTCGAGTCAGTGTTATTTGAGATAACGAAGGAGTACGAGAAATAATTGATATCACCACCTTTCCATTATTCTATCAGAGGGAGAAATTATCTCCTAATTGTGACAATTTCATTTTGAAACGATTTTACACTGTATTTCAATCTTTTTTCACAGGTTTCGGCTAAAATGGATAAAAAGGAGGCGAATTTGATGAGAAAAATAGTAGGATTATTATTTTTATGTGGAGTGATGGGAGCATGCTCGGATAAAACATTTCCACCCATTGATTCGTCTACTGATTTTGTAGCAAGCTTAAACACATTGGAGCCATCCATTAACTTTATTTCTGAAAATCTTGAATCTCTAGAAACTTGGGAGTTGGACAAGGCCTATACTGGATTTGAACTTGTCTCTGATGATTACATATTTTTATATGGTTACACATTAGAAGAAGCAGAACTTTTTCAAATTTCTACGGGAAAACTAATCGCAACTTATCCCGTCCATGAAGGAGTTACTTTTGCATATGCGGTTGATGAGACTATTTTTGTAGCGAATGGGAAGGAAAATACTGTTACTTCATTCGATCAACAAGGTAATCGAATAGCGAAAGCAGATGCTGGTCGATATCCAATGTCGATGATTGCGGATAATAAGAATTTGTATGTTATCAATTTCAAAGATACACTATTATCCGTATACAATTTAAATGATTTAAAATTAGTTTCTAATTGGGATATTCCAAAATCTTCACATGGTATTCATTTGAATGATAACGAGCTTTGGATAGGTGGTCATGGTGAAGGAAGCCAGGCAAATAAAGTTATTAGCAAGTACAATATTCAGAGCGGAGAACTGCAGGGAGAAATGGAAGCACCAATGATGCCTATAGATTTTGTGGAGGCATCAAATGGATTTATTTATACCGTTAGTCATGGAAACAATTATGTCTATAAATTTACTAAAGAGGGAGAACTGGTTTCATCTATAAAAGTAGGAGCAAATCCTTTCTCCATTACAACTTTTGACGAAAGCCTTGTAGTAGCAGGATATGACGACCATCAAATCCACTTTTTGCAAAACGGAGAAGTAATAAAGAAGGTTCCTGTAGGTAAGGGACCTTTTCAGTTGATCACGAGGGAGGCGAGTAAATGACGACGATATTAGTTGTAGATGATGAACAGGAAATGCGTATACTAGTGGAAATGCATTTACAGATGGCTGGCCTCCAAGTAATCCAAGCTGAAAATGGGAATGAAGCAATTGAGCTTCTTCGAAGTAAAGATATCGATCTTATTCTATTGGATGTTATGATGCCTGAAAAGGATGGGTTTACTGTTTGCAAAGAGATTCGTCAGTTTTCTGAAGTTCCTATAATTTACTTGACAGCGCTCGATGCAAAGAGTGATTTAGTAAAAGGGCTACAGCTTGGTGGAGATGATTATGTTGTTAAGCCTTTCACGGCAATCGAATTAACTGCTAGAATCAATGCAATCCTTAGAAGAACCGGATATTCCTCCACTAGTGATACGATAACAAAGGGAATATTAGTAAATGACATTGCTGCCAGACAATTAAAGAGAGATGACTCAAAAATTGCCCTTACCTTGAAAGAATATGAACTCATCTATCTATTCATGGAGAATGAAGGAAAGGTATTCTCGAGGGAACAACTGCTAGAATTACTCTGGGGTATTAACTATGAAGGTGGTACACGCACTGTTGATACGCATATAAAAACCCTTCGGCTGAAACTAGGAGAAGTTGCTGGAAAATACATTGAAACAGTTTGGGGAATTGGATATCGTTTTGAGGTAATAGAATGAAAAAGTTATCCTTTAAAATTTGGATGCTGCTTCTTGTCTTTATTGCAACTACCATTGTTTTCTTAGTTATATTTACAAATTTTCTTTATGAAGAGCTGTATGTACAATATACGGAGAACTCTATGAAAGAAGTTGCTGAAAATTTACAGCAAACATATGATGGTGGAGTAGTCACAGATGAATATATTAAACAAACAGAAGAGTATAATCGCTTTTCGAATATAGAAGCTTTTACTGTTCGTAATCCACGAGAATTAAGTGCATGCCTTCCTTTCGATATCGATTATGACAGTTTAATAGGAGCAGAAGAGCGAGCCGAGTTAATTGCCGGTAATTCTGTTACAAAAAGAGGATTTGAAAGTAGGTTTGATCGAGAAGTCGTTTCGGTTATTTATCCTCTTGTCGATGAAAATCGGTTAGAAGGAATTATTTATTTATATGTACCATTAACGAAAATAACCGAAATGGCTTCAAAAGATGTTGTCTTTTTAATTGGGATCGTATCTTTACTGTTAATAGGAATGGCCTATATCAGCTTAAAAAGTCTACAGAAAGTGTTAACACCATTGGCAAAGCTAAAGGAAGCAGCTATTTCGATGGCAGGTGGTAATTATACTACTCGAGTGAAAGTAGAATCTCAAGATGAGATCGGTGAGCTCGCACAAACCTTTAACCAAATGGCAGCTTCTATACAGGAGGAAGATGAAAAAAAGCGAGATTTCCTTTCCATTGTTTCGCATGAATTAAGAACACCCATTAGTTATATTAAAGGGTATGGAGAAGCTTTTGAACAAAAGCTTATATCAGAAGAGAAAAAAGAAGAGATATATAAACTGATCGTTCGTGAAGCAGATCGAATGCAAAAATTAACAAATGATTTACTAACCGTTGCTAGAGCAGAAAATGAAGAAGATGTCGAAACTGGACCGATCGTTTTGGCAGAGGCAATACGTGAAGTAATTCAACTTGTACAATCTACCGCCTATCAAAAAGAAATATCATTTATTGTAACGGTCGATGAAGATACCATTCTAAATGTGGATGAACAGAAAACAAAACAAATTTTTATAAATGTTTTGGAAAATGCAATTCATTATTCGCCAAAGCAGTCAACTATAAGCATTAGCAATAGAATGACAAAAAAGGATACAACAATTGAAGTTAAGGATGAAGGATGCGGTATGGAACAAGAACACTTAGCTCATATTACAGAGCGTTTTTACCGTGTGAATAAAGCAAGAAGTCGTTCAGACGGGGGGACAGGATTAGGACTTTCTATTGCGTCACGATTAGTTACAGTTCAAAATGGAAAGCTAGAATTTACAAGTGAAGTTGGAAAAGGAACGACTGCATACATTACATTACCTATTTGGGAGGATTCATTCGAATGAAAAATATTTTAGCGATACTTGCATTAGTTACTTTAGTATTAGTAGGTTGTTCTTCTAAAGAGACAACACATGACGAAGGTTCACATAATGAAGGTACTTTAGAAGAGGTTGTTGTAGAAATACAAACAGAAGAGACATTGCCTGTTGGAGAGGAAATTACACTTTCTGCAAAAGTTTCTCAAGGTGGAGAAGCTGTAAATGATGCGGATAAGGTGGAATTTGAAGTATGGGAGTCTGGGATGCGTGAACAAAGTGAAATGTTAGAAGGTACTTTCACTAAAGACGGCGTATATGAAGCTGATTATACTTTTGATCATGACGGTGTCTACTATATATTTGCCCACACAACAGCTCGTGGCCTTCATATTATGCCGAAACAAGAATTAAAGGTCGGGAATCCTGACATGAGTAAAGTAAAACCAGATGACAGTGATGATTCTATGCATCACGAATAAATACTTGCTAAAAAAATTAAATGAGTGTATTATACTGACTAGATGACCAAAAAGGTTTTCTAGTCATTTTTCTTTAGGAGTGTAATCGATGGATCGGAAGCAGGAAATATTAACGGCAGCAACGAAATCATTTTCGCTTTTCGGTTATAAAGCTACAACAATGGATCAAATCGCAAAAATTGCAAACGTTGGAAAAGGAACCATTTATACATTTTTTGAAAACAAAGAAGTCCTTTTTCAAGAAATTGTTCTTCAAATGATAGCTGAAATGAAACATGAGGCTACAAATGCGATTAAAGAGGATGGTTCATTTCAGGAAAATGCTCACGCAGCATTGATGAAAATGTTGGAGTTTCGAGAAACGCATCAGCTATTCGTAAAAATAATTGATGAAGAAAAAGAATTACGAACACCTACCGTCCAACAAGTAGTCCAGCAAGTGGAACAAGCAATTGTTTTGTTTGTAAAAGAAAAAATTGATAAATATATAGAAAAAGGAGAAATTCGACAAGTTAATAGTGAGCTTGTAGCATATTTGTTATTAAAAACGTATCTTGCTCTTGTGAATGATTGGAACTTAACTCATGACGAATCTTTATCGGAAGATGAAATTTCAACTATTATTCAGGATACTATATTTCGAAGTCTCATAATTTGAGACTCCTTTTTTTGAAGAAAAATGACTAAATGAACAATTAAGTCAATTAGTTTTGGGGGAGAAAAAATGATAAAAGCAGAATGGAAAGCGATCATTAAAAACCGTAAAGTATTGGTTTCAATTATTGCGGTGTTATTTATACCAGTTTTGTATGCGGGCATGTTTTTATGGGCATTTTGGGATCCTTATGCAAAATTGAGTGATTTACCAGTGGCAATTGTTAATAGTGATGAAGGTGCAGATTACAATGGGGCGAAACTGGCTCTCGGTGAAACATTAACAGATAAGCTTATTGATAGTGAACAATTTAATTTTGAATCTCTCTCCAAGGAAGAAGCAGAACAAGGCTTATTAGATCAAGATTATTATTTATTAATTGAAATACCAAGTAATTTTTCGCAGCATGCAACGACTTTATTAGAGGAACAACCAGAAAAAATGGTTATTACGTACAAAGCAAATGAAGGATATAACTTTTTAGCTTCTCAAATTGGTGCCACTGCAATGGAACGCATTCGTGCACAGGTGAATGAAGAAGTGACGACTACTTATGCAGAACAACTTTTTTCTTCTATTAACAAACTTGGAGACGGGTTTGCTGAAGCTTCAGACGGAGCAGGTCAATTAAAAGATGGTGCTTCTGAACTTAATAATGGAGCAAGTGATTTAAAAGGATATCTAGAGCAACTTGCAAGCAGTACGATAGAGCTTAGAGAGGGAACGACAACAGTTAATTCAGGAATACAAACTGCTGCAGAAGGTTCTACTCAATTAAATACTGGTCTCTCTCTATTGTCTGATGGTTCAACACAACTTACAGATGGCGCAAGTCAAGCTGCAACAGGAGCTGAATCATTACAAGCAGGTGTTCAGCAGTATACAGAAGGAATAGCGAAGCTAAATGAAAGCTATCAATTATTAAGTGAAAAAGACAAGACTTTGTTAGCGTCATTAGCCCAATTAGAAAGTAGTTCTGCAACTTTAAATGAAAGTGCTGCACAATTAGCACAAGGTTCAACACATGTGACAGCTGGGATACAAGCATTATCCAAACAATTGGAACAACTAAGTGCCGCACTGCCAGAAGAACAGGCTATTGAATTAAAAGAATCACTGAAACAACTGGAGACTGGCAGTTCGACTGTTTCTACTGGGTTAGAAAAACTAGCAAGTGGTACAACTGCGTTGGAGAGTAGTACAGCTAAGGTGTATGATGGAGCTGAACAACTAAATGCTGGTTATTCACAGGCTCAACAAGGTATATCAAAATTAAATGAATCCTCTACTGCGTTAGTAGAAGGCTCGTCAAGTTTAGCAACTGGAACAAGTACAATAGCAGCCAAAATGAAAGGACTTCAATTTGGAATTCAACAAGCTTATACTGGTTCAAATAGCTTGGTTAGTGGATTAAATCAATTAGCAGCTGGTTCCACACAACTACAAACTGGAACCGGTACACTTGCAGATAAATCTGGAGAACTAGCAGCTGGTTCTACAAAACTAGCAGATGGAACAAAAGCTTTGGTAGAAGGTACAAATACGCTGCAATCTAGTCTTAATGATGCTAGTAAAGAAGTGGGAGAAGTAAGTGCTACAGATGATACATTTAATATGATTGCCGCACCAGTTGAAGTAAATACAGAAGAAGTGAATGCAGTTCCAAACTATGGAACAGGATTCACTCCATATTTCTTATCACTTGGTTTATTTGTTGGCGCGTTACTCATTTCTATTGTATTCCCATTCGTACAACCAGCTATTACTCCTTCAAGTGGAGCAAAATGGTTTACAAGTAAGGTTACGGTTCTTGCTGTTGTTGGGATTATCCAATCACTTATTGTAGTTATAATTGCATTATTTGCATTAAAACTAGAAACGCAAAGCGTAGGTATGTTTATTTTAACTGCAATCATCACTAGCTTTACTTTCTTAGCGATAATTCAGTTGTTCGTTTCTGTTTTCAGTGATCCGGGAAGATTTTTAGCGATCATTGTGTTAATTCTTCAGTTAACAACTAGCGCTGGAACTTTCCCATTAGAATTACTTCCAGAGCCATTACAATTTTTTAACAAATTATTACCGATGACTTATTCAGTTCAAGCTTTTAAAGCGGCTATTTCTTCAGGTGATATAAGTCATTTCTGGTTTAATAATAGTGTGTTAATTGGTTTCATGGTTGTTTGCTTGGCATTAACATTTGGTTATTTTATGTTATTGTTTTCAAAACGACATTCCAAACAAACAGCTGAAGTATAAAAAAAAACCGCCTATTCTTTAAAAGAATAGGCGGTTTTCTCATGAAAAAAAGCCAGCTAGAACGGGGAATAATCTAGCTGGCTTATTAAAAAAATTAAATGGAATTACAATTATCACATTGATTACCATAGCACTCATGTTGTTCTTCTATTGTTTCGCCGCATGTAGCGCATTTTTTCTCAGGCAGGTTACGGAAAAATTCAATTACGTTTTCTAACATAGTTGTTCCACCTCCATCTGTTATATAACTGTTTAAGTTGTATTGATTGTAATATAACACAGAATCATTTGTCAACACATTCCTCTGTTTTTTGTTAAAATAGTTCTAAAGGAGAGATGATCATGTATTTTATTGATAATAAAGGAATAACGGACCCACGAATTAACCTTGCAATTGAAGAGTATGCTTTAAAAACAATGGATGTTGAGAAGGATTCTTTTCTTTTGTTTTACATAAATCAGCCTTCCATTATCATTGGAAGAAATCAAAATACAGTGGAAGAAATTAATACAGAATTTGTAGAGAATAATGGGATTATCCCTGTTCGCAGACTATCGGGTGGTGGTGCAGTGTACCATGACCTTGGAAATCTAAACTATAGTTTTATAACAAAAGATGACGGGGAAAGCTTCCGCAATTTTAAAAAATTTACACAACCAGTGATAGATGCACTTGGTAAAATGGGAGTGACAGCGGAGCTTTCTGGGCGTAATGATATATTGGCAGGAGGAAAAAAAATCTCTGGAAATGCACAATATTCTACACGTGGAAGAATGTTCAGTCATGGTACCTTAATGTTCGATACGGAAATCGATGCTGTGGTATCAGCCTTAAAGGTGAGTAAAGAAAAAATTGAGTCTAAAGGAATTAAATCAATTCGTAGCCGAGTGACAAATATATCCGAGTTAATGGAAGACCCGATGACAATTGAACAATTTCGCTTAGAAATTCTTGCCTCTATATTTGGAGGAGCTGATAATGTTCAATATTGGGAACTTACAGAAGAAGATTGGACAAACATCCATAAGCTTTCGGAAGAACGTTATCAACAATGGGATTGGAATTACGGTAAATCGCCGAAATTTAATATAAAACATTCCCACCGTTTTCCAACTGGTGGTGTCGATGTTCGATTAGAAGTAAATAAAGGCATTATGGAAGAAGTGACAATCTATGGGGATTTCTTTGGTGTCGGTGATATGGCAGAAGTAGAAAAACTATTAGTCGGCAAGCCATATAGTAAACAAGCTATAGAAGAGGCACTTGAACCAATCGATGTACCAAAATACTTTGGTGGTATTTCAAAAGAGGAATTAGTACAGCTCATCTATTAATATTTGTTGAAGAGTCTAACATATTGACTATGTTAGGCTTTTTTATATTATAAAATTGTCTTACTTCATCATATGAAAGATAACAACACTAATCTATTGCATTCGCGCTGGTCGCACGTCCGCATGAGCTGCTGCATGCGCAAGCGCATTTCTCTGTCTCATACGGCACGTCTATGAATGTTTGACAATAAATAGTTCAAATGCCAATCTTGATTACTTCTTACTGTATAAACAGAAGTTTCAGGATGTGCGCCTTAAAGCCGCAAGAGCGCGAAGAATGAAACCCCGTAAAGGATGTTGGGAGTGACGAGGAACGACTCATCCTGCGGAGGCTCATGCGTAGCGTGCGGCAAGCGCACATCCGTGTCTCCGAAATTTCTAAGTAGATACACCACCGACTATAAGCATTCTCGCTGGCCGCACGTCCGCATGAGCCGCTGTTTGCGCATACGCATCCATCTGTCTCATAGGGCACGTTTACTTCTTTCATTCAACTTTTTCCTTTTCATCGGATGTTACTAGGATGATCGGCATTCGCTCATCCCTGTATCAAAGCTAACTTCTTTAAAAACAAAGTAGAGCCTAATTTTAAAATGGAAATTATGCATTTTAATTACAGTTTAGTCTTCAAATGTGCTGTCGCTTTTCTTTATGATATGATAGAGGGAGATTGCTTGTTGAGGAGGATTCAAGTGACGGTACATCGAGTTTTAGTAGTAGAAGATGATCGCAAAATTGCTGCATTACTTGCAGATACTTTACGGAAATATCATTATGAAGTACATACAATTCAGGAATTTGACAACATTATCGAGGAGTTTCAAAATTTTGATCCTCATATTATATTATTAGACGTAAATTTACCTTCGTATGATGGTTATTATTGGTGCCGTCAGCTTCGTCAATTTACAACCTGCCCGATTATTTTTGTTTCTGCAAGATCAGGCGAAATGGATCAGGTATTTGCGCTTGAAAATGGAGGAGATGATTTTATAACGAAACCTTTTCATTATGAAATCGTCCTGGCGAAAATACGAAGCCATTTAAGAAGAACATATGGTGAATATGCAGCGAAGCAGGAAGAACGAATAGTAAAAGTAGGGAAGCTTCAGTTATTTTTAGAAAGAATGGAACTCCACACACCTTCTGAGGAAATACCTTTGCAAAAGAAAGAATGTACGATATTAGACTTGCTTATGAGAAATTATCCAAAGCTAGTAACAAGAGAAAAGTTGCTTGAGGATCTATGGGATGACCAATCCTTTGTTGATGAAAATACCTTAAATGTTAATATGACACGAGTTCGTAAAAAACTTGCTGATTACAACGTAACAACGACAATTGAAACTGTTCGAGGAGCGGGCTATCGATTGATATTAAGTGCGGAGGAATCTTAATATGTTTCGTTTATTTATACGGGAACATTCAATCTTTCTAATCTTTCAGTTTTTATTAGTATTATTTATTATGCTTTTATACTGGTTAGATGGCTTTCGTAATGTGGATACAGCAATCTACTCAATTGTTATTAGTAGTATATTGACCATCAGCTTTTTAGGAGCATTATTTGTTAAAAAATATACTTTTTATAAAAAGATTCTTTCCGTGCCAACAAAGATTGAGGTTGTACTACAACGAGAAGCACAATCACCGGAAATTAAACAGGTGGAATTGTATCTTCAACATATTTACCGACTTTATCAGAAAGAAGTGCAGCTATTATATGCAACGCAAAATAGGCATTTGCAATTTATGAATAGTTGGGTTCATCAAATGAAAACCCCTATTTCTGTTTTAGAGCTTATGATACAGAACCAAGAAATGGTTGATTCAGTAAGTGTGTCAGAAGAAACAGATCGGTTGAAAAGAGGGCTAGAAGCAGTTTTGATGAATGCAAGGCTTGATACTTTCGAAGAGGATATGCAAATAGAGCAAGTAGATTTGAAACAAATAGTTACACAAGTTGTTTCAGAGAATAAACGATTATTCATTGGTCATCATGTGTTCCCGGTTATTTCAATTGGGGACAATTGTATGATTACAACAGATAGAAAATGGATACATTTTGTTATCGCACAGTTTTTGACGAACGCAGTGAAATATACATTTGAGAAAAATAAAAAGGTTTATTTTGAATCGACCAAAAAAGACAATGAGATTGTGTTCTCCGTTCGTGATGAAGGTATAGGTATACCAGCTTCGGATATAAAAAGGGTTACAAAAGCGTTTTTTACTGGAGAAAATGGGCGGAAAACAGGAGAATCAACTGGAATGGGTTTATACTTGGCTCAAGAAATTTGCAATCGTTTAGGGCATGAAATGATAATATCTACTAAAGTAGGAGAAGGAACTACTGTCTCTATCATGTTTAAACAGCAAGAACAAGAAGAACGGAGCGAGAATCATGTCGATATTAATGCTTGATGAAGTGACGAAAGTATATGAAGGAAAGGTAGCTCATCTGGCCATCAATCAACTGAGTTTTGAGGTGGAAAAAGGTGAGTTCCTTGCGGTGATGGGTCCTTCTGGTAGTGGGAAAACAACATTACTGAATATTATTTCTACAATCGATCGTCCAACTTCAGGAAACATTTTAATCGATGGGACAAATCCTCTACAACTAGCAAAGAATGATTTATCACTTTTTCGGAGAAGACAGCTTGGTTTTGTATTTCAAGACTTCAATTTGCTCCCAGCATTAACAGTTGAAGAAAATATGGTTTTACCTTTAACACTTGATGGGCAGCCTTTAGAAGTGATGAAACAGAGGGTAGAGGAAATTGCAAAGCATTTAGATTTATCATCGATTTTAGAAAAAAGACCTTCCGAAATTTCCGGGGGGCAAGCCCAAAGAACTGCAATAGGACGTGCTCTCATCCATGAACCTGGGATTATACTGGCAGATGAGCCAACCGGTAATCTAGATTCCAAATCAGCTAAGGACGTTCTTGAAATACTTACACAAGTAAATAAAAAAAGTAAAACAACGATTATAATGGTGACACATGATCCAATAGCAGCAAGTTATTGCGATCGAGTGCTCTTTATAAAAGACGGAGAATATTTTAACGAAATATATAAAGATGACCGAAGACAAACATTTTTCCAACGCATACTAAATATTTTGTCTTTATTAGGTGGAAATGTAAATGACCTTTCAACAATTCGCTTATCATAATGTAATTCGAAATAGTCGTGTTTATGCTGCCTTCTTTATGGCAAGTATTTTCTCGGTAATGGTATTTTTTATTTATACCATGTTAATGTTTCATCCGAATATTGAGGATAAATTCTTAAGAGATATTGCATTTGGTGGGATGCTTATTGCAGAAATTATCCTCATTATTTTTACATTGTTCTTTTTGTTTTATTCTATGAGTGCCTTCCTACAAGCTAGATCTAAAGAGTTTGGGCTGTTATTGAATTTAGGTATGGAGAAATCACAATTAAATCGTTTGATTTTCTTAGAAACAATGATTCTAGGAGCTATATCCATTACTGTAGGGATCTTTTGGGGTTTTGCTTTCTCTAAATTTTTCTTTATGGTAATAAGAGAGTTGTTTTTGTTAGATAGCCTACCTCTTTATCTATCTTGGAAACCATTTACACTAACAATCGTTGTGTTTTTATCTTTATTTATTATTATTTCAATCAGCAGCGTTGTTTTCATTCGTAAAAAAGAAATTATACAATTGCTTAAAGGATACTGGAAAGATGATGAGCAAGTAGCGTATGAAAAATGGAAAGCGATTTTAGGATTAGTTTTGCTTTTTACTGCCTATAGTCTAGTTGTAATTTCTTTATTTAAAATGACCTTTTGGATTACGTTTGTTATCATTACCCTTGCAATCGTAGGTACCTACCTGTTTTTCACGGATAGTATGTTGTTAATAATCAACCAAATTCGGAAGAGAAAATCCTTTTATTGGCGTCCGTTTCATTTAATTGTTTTTGCGGATGGGTCGATTAAAATTCGAGAAAATGCGAGGATGTTTTTTGTCGTAACAATCGTATCAACAATCGCTTTTTTATCAGTTGGAGTTGTGACTTCATTTACTTCCTTTACTACACAATATCGTGAGTTAAATCCAATCAGTATTTTTTACTCTAGTGATTGGGACAACCCTTTTGAAAAAGAACATATTATGAAGCTATCCCAAGAGCTACAAAGAGAAAACTTATCATACGAGCTTGTAAAATTTAATGTGAAAAAGCAAACTTCTTCCAGCTCACACGAAGAAGTAAATGTAATAAAAGAATCAGAAGTAAATAGCTTAGCGCTTTCATTGAAAATACCTTTAGTTGATTTGACACAAGGGGAAGCAATATTAGTACCAAACACACAAGAAGACATAGGAAGTCTTAGCCCGCATGAGGAACAAACGGTATTAGAAGAGAGCAGTGTGCCCATTCAAATAATAGGGGAATTTGAAAATTATATATTCCCATCATTAGCAATAAAGCATAGATCACTAATAATAAGCGACGAAGATTTTGAACTAGTGACAGAGCCACTTTCTGGATTTGGACTAAAAGAATCTATGACGACATTTTATGCATTTCATGTTCCAGAGTGGCTAAGAACAAAGGAAGTAGGAGCAGATATTGATAGAGTAATGGTAGAATCAATTGGAACTTCTGAAGTAAATCCAAATCCATTTTATTTTGTTAATCCTGGTTTAAATTATTCCATCATTCGTGCGACATTTTCATTGTTACTATTTACGGGATTACTTGTTGCAGCAGTGCTATTACTAGCTGCCGGAAGCTTTGTGTATTTTAAATTGTACACCGATCTAGAGAGAGATAAGAAACAATATGACGTCCTTCGAAGAATGGGCGTAACGGATCACGAGCTAGTAAAAATTGTTAATAGGCAATTGATTCCTCAATTCTTTTTACCATGGGGGCTTGCAATGGTGCATAGTACCTTTTCGTTTATTTACTTACAAGCAGTTTGGGTAGACTTGGCCGCTGTTTCCATTGCAAAAGAAATGCTCTTCGTTTTAATTGCATTCACCGTAATCCAAGTATCTTATTTTTACTTAATTCGGTGGAGATATATAGCCCATATTCAAATCTCTTGAGCGAAAAAGCATCATGTTATATGATGCTTTTTTTGTTTAATTATGATTGAATAATCAAAACTTTTTTTATATAATAAATAGTGGGGAAATGAATGAATATTCATTCAAAATTAAAAATGGGGGACGAGTATATGAATTTAGTTTCACGTGTTCAACAAATTGCTATACAGCATCCTGAAAAAATTGCGTATCATTTTATGGGGGCTGATACGACATATGCGGAATTTGAACAATCGGTAGAACGATTTGCTACTGCACTCCGCTCTTTAGGAATTGAAAAAGGAGATCATGTCGGTTTTTTACTTGGAAACTCACCACATTTTCTCATCTCTCTTTATGCTACGATGCGGTTAGGGGCAACTGCAGTACCAATCAATCCTATTTATTCGCCAGATGAAATCAGTTATATTGTTAAAAATAGTGATGCAAAAGCAATTATTGCATTAGATGCATTGCTACCATTAGTTGAAAAAGCAGTAGGTATTTTTACTTCAGTCGAAAATTATATTATTTGTGAAACACAAGCGGATACTGTAGAGAAGTTTGCTGCATTACCGGATTTATTAAAAGCAAAAGTGAAATCGTTTTCATTTTTAGTTACGACTACTACAGCTGATGCAAAACCGGTAGAGGTTTCTGAGGACGATACTGCTGTAATTTTATATACTTCTGGTACAACTGGTCATCCAAAAGGAGCAATGCTTACATATAGAAATATTTATTCAAATGCAAGGGATGTAGCGGAATATTTAAGTATTAATACAGAAGACCGTGTCATTACAACTCTTCCTGTATTTCATGTATTTGCACTTACAGTTGTCGTAAATGCTCCATTATTAGTTGGAGCAACATTATTACTCGTTCCTAAATTTAGTCCACAAGATGTATTTAATATTGCCAAAGAGCATAAAGCAACGATCTTTGCTGGAGTTCCTACGATGTTCAATTTCTTGTATCAATATCCTGAAGGAGAAGCAGAAGATTTTTCAACAATTCGTTTAGCAATTTCGGGAGGATCTTCATTACCAGTTGCATTACTACACAACTTCGAAGATAAATTTAACGTTCGAGTATCAGAAGGCTACGGATTATCAGAGGCATCTCCAGTAACTTGTTTCAATCCGATTGACCGCGAGCGAAAACCGGGATCTATTGGAACAAACATTGTTAATGTAGAGAATAAAGTAGTAAACGAGCTTGGAGAAGAAGTTCCAATAGGCGAGGTAGGAGAACTTATAGTTAAAGGTCCAAACGTGATGAAGGGCTATTATAAAATGCCTGAGGAAACGGAAAACGCTATTCGAAATGGATGGTTATATACAGGGGACCTCGCAAGACAAGATGAAGAAGGTTACTTCTATATTGTCGACCGTAAGAAAGATATGATTATAGTAGGAGGATACAATGTTTACCCACGTGAAGTGGAGGAAGTTCTATTTGGACATCCTGGTATTGTAGAAGCTGCCGTTGTAGGAGTTCCAGATCCAAACTTTGGGGAAGAGGTGTTGGCATTTGTCGTGAAAAAAGATACTTCCTTAACAGAGGAGCAGCTGCATGACTATTGCGCCGAGAAGCTAGCAAAATATAAAGTACCTAAAAAGTTTGAATTTTTAGAGGAACTACCAAAGAATACGACAGGGAAAATCTTACGTCGTTCATTAAGAGGACAAACTGTTTAATAGAAGATTAAACTAGCTAATTTTCCTCGTTCGTTATTTTGATTTTTTGTCATCATTTCCTATATACTCAAGACTATTCTTCTGATTATATAGAAATTAATAAGGCATTATTGGTTTGGAGAAGCGTCCGCTCGGCGCTCGCCCGCGGAAAGCGAGTGGTAAGCTTCGGAAAACCTACTCTATCCTTTTTAAGAAATAAATTCGAGGTTGTCTACAGTCTGAAACTGCTCTTTTTAATAAGGGGCAGTTTTTTTGTATGATTAAGAAGGGAAATGATTTCGAGTGTCGAAATAAGTGAAAGTAAGAAATTGAAAGTGGGGATTAGAAATGACTAAAAGAAAATTAGAGGCTAAGGATTTATTCAAACTGCATTCTATAACAAGCCCTGTACTTGCACCTAATGGGAATGAAGCTGTTTTTATTCGTACACAAATGGATGAAAAGGACAATAAATACTATGCTCATATATTTCACTTAAACATGGATACAGAGGAAATTACTCAGTGGACGCATAAAAAAGAACGAGTATCTTCTCCTAAGTGGTCTAAGGATGGAAAATATATTGCTTTCTTGTCCAACCGTGAAGAAAAGAATCAAATTTATATACTGCCCTCTGCTGGGGGTGAAGCGAAGCAACTTACAGCTTTAGAAAAGGGAGTTTCTAGCTTTCTATGGTCACCGTGCGGAAAGAAAATATGGTTTACAGCTCCATTAAAAGAAGGAAAGTCATGGACAGACGAACCAGAAAAAGATGAAAAGAAGCTACCAGAAGCGTATGTTGTAGATAAAATGAAATACCATGCAGATGGGATGGGGCTATTGCCAGTAGAAGTATACAAACATATTGGCTCGATTGACATAGATACAGCAGAAATTACTCCATTTACGGTAGGAAACTACCAATATAGTTTACAGGCTGTTTCTCATGATGGGAAGAAGCTTGTAATAAGTGTGAATCGTGAGGAAAATCAAGATTTTTCATTTAGCCAACCAATGTATCTTGTTGATATTGATACGAAGTTAGAAACAGAAATTATAAATGAGGATGGTTATTTTGGAGGTGCTGCATTTTCTAAGGATGATCAGTATCTAGCATTTGTAGGTATACCTCGTACATACCAAAATGCAACTCATTCAGAAGTTTATGTATATGAAGTCAATTCTGGAATACGACAAATAATAACTGAAGGCTTTGATGCACCAGTTGGCGATTATGCGGCTGCAGACTTTCAACAAGGGGCAAGTGCACCAGATGTAGTTTGGACAGATGACAATCATTTGTACTTCCAAGTGTCGACAATGGGAGATATACGTCTATATTTCGCTTCATTAGAAGGAGAATTGTATCCAGCAACAGGAGAAGATGAACATGTGTATGGGTATGATGTAGATGCAACTGGAACATTTGCGCTAGTAACAGTTAGTAACCCAATATTTCCCGGGGAATTATTTAAGCATATTTTGTCGACTGGTGAAAGAAAAGTTCTTACTAAATTTAATAAGGATTATCTAAATGATGTGGAACTTGTCGAACCAGAAGCTATTGTATTTAAGGGAGCAAAAGATTGGGATGTGCATGGATGGTTAATGAAGCCAGTAGGATATGAAGAAGGCAATAAGTATCCACTTATAGTAGAAATACATGGTGGACCTCATGCAATGTATGGCAACACGTTTTTTCACGAGCTTCAATTATTAGCTGCAGAAGGTTACGGAGTGTTATATGTGAACCCACGTGGAAGTCATGGTTATGATCAAAACTTCGTAGACGCAGTTCGTGGTGACTATGGTGGAGGAGACTATGAGGATATCATGGCTGGACTCGATTATGTATTAAGAGAAAATAACTGGATTGATGAAACAAAACTTGGCGTAACTGGTGGAAGTTATGGTGGATTTATGACGAATTGGATAGTAGGGCATACGAATCGCTTTAAAGCTGCGGTTACCCAGCGTTCAATTTCGAACTGGATAAGTTTTTATGGTGTATCCGATATAGGTTATTACTTCACTCCTTGGCAAATTGGAGCTGATATGACAGATATTAATAAGCTTTGGGACACATCCCCATTGAAATATGCAGCAAATGTTGAAACTCCATTACTTATACTGCATAGCGAAAACGACTATCGCTGTCCAATTGAACAAGGGCAACAGTTGTACATTACATTAAAAGCAATGGGAAAGGAAACAAGCTTTGTTCGCTTCCCGCAAGCAGATCATAATTTATCTAGAGTCGGCTTGCCTAATTTGAGATTGACACGATTAGAACAAATTACAGAATGGTTCAAGAAATATATAAGATAATAGAGAAAATCCCTTCATTTCATCTATTGAAATGAAGGGATTTTTGATAATCGGATAATAACTACTCAAAATCGGATAATAACTACTCAGAATCGGATAATAACCACCCATAATCGGATAATAACCACTCAGAATCGGATAATAACCACTCAAAATCGGATAATAACCACTCAGAATCGGATAATAACCACTCAGAATCGGATAATAACCACTCAGAATCGGATAATAACCACCCATAATCGGATAATCCATTTCATCCCTTGAAATCCATTATTGATGAGAACAATATCATCCAAGTTATCTCTTATCAAATCCATTTTTAAAATACATGAACACCAATCCTATAATCCATATAGGTCCAACAATTAACGCAATTCGTGTTTCAGGGAAATACGCCATCAGTCCAAGCACTAACACTAAAAACGCAAGTACTATATAAGAACCAAAAGGATAGAATAATGCTTTATACGTTAATCTTGAAACCTCTCCTTTAGATAGAGTTTTACGGAATTTTAATTGGGACAATAAAATAATTCCCCATGTCCAAACGGCTCCGAATGTAGAAATACTCGTGACCCATATAAACACTTTTTCCGGTACAAGATAGTTCAACACAACCCCAACCAATAATAAGGTTGCGGAGAATACGATTGCCTTTGAAGGAACGCCGGTCCGACTAATCTTTTTAAATGATGCAGATGCTTGCTTTTGTTCTGCTAAATTAAATAACATACGTCCTGTACTAAAAATCCCACTATTACAACTTGAAAGTGCGGCAGTTAATACTACGAAATTTATAATGCCTGCTGCTGGTCCAATGCCGATTTGTTCAAACATTAACACAAATGGACTACCATTATTACCTATTTCATCCCATGGATAAATGGACATAATAACAAATAATGCACCAACATAAAACAATAATATTCGCCAGAAAACAGTATCAATTGCTCG
Organism: Psychrobacillus mangrovi; assembly: GCF_037104765.1. Classification (NCBI taxonomy): domain Bacteria; kingdom Bacillati; phylum Bacillota; class Bacilli; order Caryophanales; family Bacillaceae; genus Psychrobacillus; species Psychrobacillus mangrovi. The sequence continues at coordinate 62,087 of NZ_JBAWSY010000008.1, forward strand.
AGGAATGACTGTTTTCGGATTTTTTGCTTCACCAGCAGTTACACCAATCATTTCCACACCTAAGTATGCAAACATGACCATTTGCAGAGACATTAAAATACCAGTGACCCCATTTGGTGCAAATCCACCATGTGACCATAAGTTACTAATACCAACAGCAACTCCACCATTACCAATTCCAAAAATAATTACACCTAGTCCTACAAAAATCATCGCGAGTATTGCAATAATTTTAATAAGAGCAAACCAAAACTCAAATTCACCATACGCTTTAACCGTTATCAAATTTACCATTGTCATGATAACAAGTGCTGCCAGTGCCCAAATCCAGCTTGGTGTGTCCGGATACCACATTTGCATATAGACACCAACTGCTGTGATCTCCGCCATACATGTTACTACCCATAAAAACCAGTAATTCCATCCCGTAATATAACCGGCAAGTGGTCCTAAATAATCCTTTGCATATCTGCTAAAAGATCCTGCCACTGGATTATGGACCGCCATCTCCCCAAGGGAACGCATAATAATTAAAATAGCTATTCCGCCTACTATGTATGAAATAAGAATTGCGGGTCCTGCCAGATTGATCGCAGTAGCTGAGCCTAAAAATAATCCTACTCCTATTGCTGCACCTAAAGACATTAAGGTGATATGACGTTGTTCTAATCCACGATGTAATTTCTGGTTGTCACCCAATGGTATGTCACTCCTTCTAATAGATTACTAATGTTATACATAATAAAGCATTGAGATAGAACAGTCTATATTATTTGAAATGTGGTAAAATTATGTATATGTATTTGAATGAGGTGACAAAGTTGAGAGAGGTTACTATTCGACCAATAGTTGAGGAAGAATTAATTAAATACTGGGAACTAAGTGCGAAAGAAGAATCACCAGAATGGAAAAAGTGGGATGCCCCTTATTTTCCTTATGAACCGAAAACATTTGAACAGTTTTTAGAAAAAAAGCATCATTACATAAATCAGGATGACGTTTGGGGAATCTATGTAGAAAACTTACTAGTTGGATCCTTATGCTACTATTGGGAGCATGAAGAATCTCTCTGGCTTGAAATTGGAATTGTCATCTATGACCCTAACTACTGGAATGGTGGTGTCGGCACAGAAGCAATGAGATTGTGGATTACCCATTTGTTTAATGAATTACCCCTCGTCCGAGTAGGCTATACTACTTGGTCGGGCAACGAGCGTATGATTAAAGTTGGAGAAAAGTTAGGTATGACAATGGAGGCACGTCTTCGTAAATGCCGCTTCTATAATGGAGTTTACTATGATTCTATTAGAATGGGTTTATTAAGAGAAGAATGGGAAAGAAGAATATGACCACTTTATTTGAAATTAAGAATATTACTAAAAATTATTGGGGTACAAATGAAGAAAAGTACCGCCCCTATTTATTTGGGAATATTACAGCAGTTCTTCAAAAGGCAGAGCGTATAGCTTTACTAGGTAAATCCGGGCAAGGGAAAAGTACACTATTACGGACACTTGCCTTACTTGAACCGCTAGATAATGGAGTAATTTCGTTTAATGGTGTTTCTGCAAAAGAGATGGATACACAACATTGGCGTATGAACATAGCATATGTTGCTCAGCAATCAATCATGCTTCCAGGTACAATTGAGGACAATTTGCAAACAGTTAGCAAGTTACATAATCGTTCTTTTGATGAGGGGCTAGCAAAAGAACTCATGAAGGATATTGGACTGGAGCATTTAGAATGGAGCAAAAAAGCAAAGGATTTATCTGGTGGAGAGAAACAAAGGATAGCCTTGGTAAGGACCTTATTATTAGACCCATCCATCCTTCTGTTGGATGAAATCACCTCATCCCTTGATCAAGAAAGCAAAGAACTCGTGGAACAGCTTTTGACTAAATTGCATATGGAAAAAGGTACATCTTTTATATGGGTAACACATGACCTTGAACAAGCAAAGAAAATAAGTGAACGAGTTTGGTACATGGAAGAAGGAAAATTGGCGATTGACTCTAGTACAGAAATCTTTTTTGAAAATCGTCATCCTTTTTCTGAACAGGTGATGTTATGAGTTTCTTAGCTTTAAGCTTCACATTATTATTTGTTGTTATTACAATGCTTGTATCCATTTGGCGAAAACTTGATTTAGAAAAAGACATTGCAATTGGTACTATTCGAGCAGCTATCCAGCTACTTGCAGTTGGATATGTATTACAATTTGTATTTCAATCTGAAAATCTTCTCTTTATTGTATTAATTGTTTGCATCATGATCTTAGTTGCAGCTAGTAATGCTGCTAAACGAGCAAAAGGTATGACAGGGGTCTTTTGGAGAATTATTCTATCCATTGTAACGATGGAAGTTTTAATGATGGGACTTTTACTTGGCTTACAAATTATCGATGCAACCCCACAGTACATTATTCCCATTAGTGGGATGACAATTGGAAATGCAATGGTTGCATGTGGATTATTTTTAACACAATTAAAACGAGAAACGGAAAGGTCCAAAGGTGAAATTGAAACACTGCTTTCTCTTGGTGCCACGAGTAGGCAAGCTATACAGGAAGTTCTAAAACGTTCCGTAAAGTTTAGTATGATTCCTACTATTGATTCGATGAAAACCGTAGGACTTGTACAACTGCCTGGAATGATGACGGGAATGATTATAGCAGGTGCAAACCCAGTGGAGGCAGTTCGATATCAGATACTAATTGTCTTTGTATTTACAAGTTCCTCAGCAATTACGAGTATGATGTTAAGCATGCTTTGTTATAAAAATCTATTTACAAAGGATTTGCAATTGAAGGACAGGAGAGAATAAGATGATGCCGATAGTCATTGAAAATACGCCAACTCAAGTTACAGTTAAATTTGATTCAACGTCTTTAATTCTACCAAGTAGTATACAAGTGCAACATCAATTGTTCTGGGAGAAGCTATTAGAGAAAAATCCTCACTTTCATAATGGAGATGTATTTACCATTACACATATTAATAAAACTATTGATGAACTTGAAGTAACTGTCGTAAAAACAGACTATAAACATTATCTATATACTATTCATCACCCAGAATGTGCATTTCCTTGTAAAGTCATTTTTACGTGTGTAGCGGTTCTTACTAATGATCATCACATAGCTTTTGGTCGAATGAATCAATATTCTTCGACACCTGGACGCTTGCAATTTACAGGTGGTGGACTGGATGAGAATGATTTAGATGGGTTAATATTTGATTTGGAGAGAAGTATTGGAAAAGAACTAGAAGAAGAAATGGGTTTAAAAATTGAATCATCTTATTCTAAATCATTCAAACCTAAGTTTGTTAAAAATAAAGGGACATATGATTTTTGGGCTATTATGTTTGAGTTGAAAGTGGATTATTCAATGAAGGAGCTTCAAGCTTTATTTCAACAGCACAATGAGAGTCTTCTAGAAAAAGGAGAGCAACCAGAATTTGATGAGTTTCTATTTGTCTCATTAGATAAAGAGAGTGTGGAAACCTTTATACAAAAAGATTCATCTTTAAAGGAAGATTATTTAGAGCCGATTTTGCTAAAGTACATAGAAGAATAGACTATCAAGAGGATCCCCAGTGAGATTAATTTGAGGGCACTGAAAAAGTCTATAGAATTTGACTTTACTAAATAATGTCGTCCGATAAATAAGAAAATCGTTGAAACGGCTCCCTTTCCGCGGGCGTTGCCTTAGCCTCCTCGCTGTGCTGCGGGGTCTTCGGCTAACGCTATTCCCGCAGGAGTGTCGCCTTTTTCAACGATTTTCTATAAATACTAATTGAAAAAATGTAAGTGATAAAAACTTGCTCTATTAATGGCATGATGAATTCCTAATTGAAAAGCGGATAATAGTTAATTGTAGTGGAAGGCGGCGACTCCAGCCGGAATAGCATGAGCTGAAGACCCTGGACTGAGCGTAGCGAGGGAAGCGGCTGAAGCCATGCCGGCGGAACGCGTCCGCCTGGAACGGAAATTAACGGACCCTGACAAAAAGCGAGTATGTGAACGAAGTGTCGTTAACATACCCGCTAAGAGATACCTTGAAGAGTTTTTCAGTGGGTTTTTAATAGATATTGGACCGCCTCCAACAAATTTTGTGCAATATGATCTGGTTCTGCATCTTTCCAGAAATCTCGATATTGGTGTAAGGAACTTTCGCCCCAACCAGTTAAGACTAATATTTTCATCGCACCTACAGCATGAGCTGCCAGCATATCTGTAGATCCAACATCCCCGATTACGACACAATTTTTTAGCTCTAAATTATGTTTCCTAGCAGCCTCTATTAACAAACCTGATTTAGGTTTATGGCACATACAACCAGCTTCTTCACAATGCAGACAAATAAATGCATCATTAAAACCGTATGAAAGAAACTCCTCTTGAAACTCTGTGATTGACGCTTCTTTTCTGCTGATTCTATGTTGATTCGTGAATGCAAACATACGAATGCCATGCTCTTTCAGTAATTTAAATGCATCGTTACTGAATTCATAAGGCTTAAAATCCTTAGGGTGAATAAAATGACCAGAGCCACCAATTGTGCCATTTCTATCTATAAATACTGCTTCTATGTTTTTTATTTGATCCATTGTTCGATAATGGTTACTTTTTTATTTGTTGCATCTAATTTAATATTTCTACCAATGGGCATCGTTAGCATGGGATGGGTATGGCAACAATCAAATTCAGAAAGAATTGGAATGGATGGTTGTCCAAGCGTTTCTAGCAATATATCAGATGGTTTTCTTCCTGTTCCTTGATCATCAAACAGCTCGTGTTTACCTAATATTATTCCGCCTACACGGTCAAATACACCGTTCAGTTTTAACAGGTTAAAGTTCTTTTCAACAACGGAAGCTGTTTTCATCGTGTCTTCTATTAAGAGAATATCTCCTTCTTTAATCTTAGGCATATAGGGGCTTCCCCAAAAGCCATACATAGCATTTAAATTACCACCAATTAATCTTCCTTGTGAAGAACCTCCGTTTAAGCAAACCCACTCATTGCTTCTTTTTTCTTTTTCATCTGTTTTCTCCTCCCAATTAAGTGGCTCATCTGTCCAATAAGGAGGAGTTGGAAAGGTATAAGGAATTTGCTGCTGTTCGATTAACATTTCATTGAAATAATCGAATGTATAATGCACAAAAGGCTCAAATTCTCCAAAAGAAGGAACCAAGGCTGGACCGTAAAAAGTTGGAACCCCAGTTTGTGCATAAATTCCTAACAAAATAGCAGTTGCGTCGGAATAGCCAATCATTATTTTAGGATCGCTCTTAAATGCTTCATAGTCAATATAAGGTAAAATGGCATTAGAATTTGTTCCTCCAATAGTTGACATAATACACTTGATGTCTGGGTCACGAATGAGTTCATTCAATTCATTTGCCCGTTCCTGAATACTACCCGAACGATAATAATCATGCTGGCCAGTTAGATATCCTTCAACAATCTCAAATCCTTTTGATTCTAAAAAAGACTTTGCTCTTTTATATCTCCTAGGGGATAAATAAGTGATAGGAGAAGATGGTGAATATATCCCAATTTTATCTCCTTGCTTTAGTCGATTTACTAGTGTCATAAAATATATTCTCCTCAGTTAATTAATGTAATAGTTAAGATAGGTAAGTATTTACAATTATAGCTTAAGTAAGTTAAAGTGAAAATACAATATTCTGACGATTATTGCGAGAAATATTTTAATGTGAATACTATTGGGGGCAAGAAAATGTTGATAAAAGAACAAGCCGAGTTGTTAAGCAAAGATGGATTTTACATGAGTACCGATAAAAGTTTGTTGGATGTGGAAGTCATCTATAATTTTCTTAGTAAAGAATCTTATTGGCTTGAAGGTACGTCAAAAGAATTGGTTATAGCATCTATTGAAAATTCAACTATTTGTTATGGTATTTATGATGGAGATCCTACTAAGGGGACATCGAAACAAATAGGTTTTGCCCGAGTTCTATCTGACCTTGTTAGATATTCTTGGCTGGCGGATGTGTTTGTACTGCCTGAATTTAGAGGAAAGGGTCTAAGTAAATGGTTAATGACCGTTATCACGGAGAATTCAAAATTAAAAGGAACTAATTTTCACTTAGGTACTAGAGATGCTCATTCCTTGTATGCACAATTTGGTTTTAAACCTTTAGAAAGAACTGAAAACAGTATGGCAAGACCACTTGATTGGGATGCTATAAATGCAATATATAAAGTAGATAAATAAAAAAAGAAAGAAGTAACTGCACCGCATGTTTTATTTAGAGCGGAGGGGTTACTTCTTTTTATGTGCTAATTCATATTTTATGCGCATTTTCCAATTGCTGAAGTTTGAAACTAAATAATAGATACTTAAGTAAATCAATGTAAAACTAATTATTTCTACTAAAAAACGTAGTATCGAGACCATACTAAAATTGTCCATTAAACTATAGTGGAAAAAGTCTATTTTAAAAATCGTGTTATCTGCAATTATTTTGGTAATGATGTAAGTAAAAAATACTTTCCAAAATGACATCTATCCACCTCCGTTATAGGTACAATTATCTCACATTTCCAGATATTATGCGATTCTTATATATAGGCATAGATGAAGGACTTTTTAATAGTTTCTTTTATAATGAAGGTAGATTTTCTAATGGAAATGATTACGAATGAGATGCAGCTAATTATTACTTTTACTATTTTAGCGATTAGTATCGTTTTATTTATTAGTAATCGAGTACTTGCAGATTTAGTAGCTCTTCTGGCATTATTAGCATTTGTTATAACAGGAGTATTAGAACCTTCAGAGGCACTTGCGGGATTTTTGAATTCTGTAGTAATTATGATTGCTGGTTTGTTTGTAGTGGGAGCAGGGCTTCTAAGTACAGGTCTTGCACAAACAGCAGGAAACCAACTGCTCAGATTGTCGGGAAAAAGTGAGGAAAAGTTATTTGTGTTATTGCTTATAATTACAGGTAGTGTCGGGGCATTCATGAGTAATACTGCAACTGCGGTTTTATTTGCACAGATAGCAATGAGTGCAGCTATTACGATGGATGCAAATCCATATACTTTTCTAATCGCAATCGCTGTTTCTTCCAGTATGGCTTTTGCGACACCGGTTGCATCTCCGACAAATTCATTGGTAATGACATCAGGAGGATATTTGTGAAAGCGGGAGTTCCCCTATCAAACTGTCATGTTTATTATAATGATGATTGTTATTCCACTCTTCTTCTCGCTCTAACAAAAATAGGGTTTCTTCTATATAGAAGAAACCCTATTTTTTATTTGACAATTTCTCCTAATATGTTATAACTATTATTGTTAGACCTAAAGCAAAGTAATCAGCTTGGAATAATATATTATCAAAAGGGGTTTGATGATGGGAAGAGAATTTGTCGATATCTTTGATGGATGGGCACACTCTTATGATGAGTCGGTTTCTGGCAAAGATCCAGAATATCGAGATGTATTTGAAGGCTATGAAGTTATTTTGAGAGAAGTAACAAATCGTGTTTCTGGAACGGTAATTGAATTTGGAACTGGTACTGGTAATTTAACAGCACAGCTAATCAAAGAAGGGATTTCGGTTATTGGTATCGAACCTAATACGAAGATGCGTGAGCTAACTTTAAAACGATTTCCTTCTATTAATGTACTAGATGGGGATTTACTTCAGTTTAATATAGAAAATGAAAATATAGATGCAATAGTTAGCACATATGTTTTTCATCATTTAACGGATGAGGAAAAAGGAGAAGCTTTAAAGAAATATGCACAGCTTCTTTCGAAACAGGGAAAGATTGTTTTTGCAGATACAGTTTTTATTACGGAGGAAGCAAAACAGGCTCAAATTGAAAAGGAAAGAAATCGTGGTTTTAATAATGTGGCAGACGATTTAGAGCGAGAATATTATACTACTATTCCGATACTAACAAATTTGTTTGAGGAAGCAGGGTTTCAAGTGAGTTTCCAAAAAATGAATGATTACGTTTGGCTATTGGACGCAACTAAAAAATAAGGAGCGATAATAATGAAAAAAATGAATGTAGAAAGCTTTAATTTAGATCACACAAAAGTGGCAGCACCATTTGTACGATTAGCAGGAACAAAGACTGGCGTTCAAGGTGATGAAATTTTAAAATACGATATCCGTTTTAAACAGCCAAATAAAGAGCATATGGAGATGCCGGGATTACATTCACTAGAGCATTTGATGGCGGAAAATATCCGAAATCATACAGATCAAGTAGTGGATATAAGTCCGATGGGATGTCAAACTGGGTTTTATTTATCAGTTATTAATCATGATAACTATGATGAAATCTTAGAAATTATTGAAAATACATTAAAAGATGTATTGGAAGCGACAGAGGTTCCAGCTTGTAATGAAGTTCAATGTGGTTGGGCAGCAAGTCATAGCTTAGAAGGAGCAAAAGAAATTGCTTCAGAGATGCTTTCTAAAAAAGATGAATGGCGACAAATTTATAAAGAGGAAGCGTAATGAAAGTATTTAGTAGTGTGCATGAATTGATAGGCAATACACCTGTTGTTGAAATAAAACATATTCCTATTGCGAATAATTGCCGGATTTTTGCAAAGCTTGAATATTTGAATCCAGGAGGCAGTGTGAAGGATCGTCTTGGTGTTTCGTTGATTGAGGATGCTGAACAATCGGGAAAGCTTGTCCCTGGTGGAACTATTATTGAGCCAACTGCGGGAAATACAGGAATTGGAATCGCACTTGCTGCAGTAGGAAAAGGATACAAAGTTATGTTTGTTGTCCCTGAAAAATTTAGTGTTGAGAAACAAACACTGATGCGTGCGCTTGGTGCAGAGATTGTAAATACGGATACTGCACTTGGAATAAAAGGTGCTATAGACAAAGCAAGCGAATTAGTGAAACAAATTCCGAATGCTTTTTCACCTTCTCAATTCTCAAATCCAGCAAATCCTGCTACGTATACAAAAACACTCGGCCCTGAATTATGGCGTGATTTAGAAGGTCAAATTGATATATTTGTTGCTGGTGCCGGTTCAGGTGGGACGTTTATGGGAACATCTGAATTTTTAAAATCGCAAAAAGCGGACATTAAAACCGTTATTGTAGAGCCTGTCGGATCCATCTTAAACGGCGGAGAATCAGGACCTCATTTGACAGAAGGAATCGGTATGGAGTTTTTACCGGATTTCATGGACCGGTCGTATTTTGATGCAATTCACACGGTGAGTGATCAAGATGCATTTATTAAATTGCAAGAGTTGTCTAAAGAGGAAGGACTACTCGTTGGAAGTTCTTCAGGTGCAGCTTTTTATGCTGCACTTCAGGAGGCAGAAATTGCAAAAGAAGGAAGTCATATTGTCACGATATTCCCAGATTCTAGCGAGCGCTATTTAAGTCAAAAAGTATATGAATTGTTCAAGGAGGAGAAATAATAGATGCGTGCAAAAACGAAGCTTATTCATGCAGGAATTGTTGGAGATGAGGCAACTGGAGCAGTGTCTACGCCAATTTATCAAGTGAGTACGTACAAACAAGAGGCAGTCGGAAAATTTAAAGGCTATGAATATTCACGTACGGGTAACCCTACTCGGCATGCTTTAGAGGTTTTAATCAGTGATTTAGAGGGTGGAGTTGCAGGATTTGCTTTTGCTTCCGGTATGGCCGCAACTAGCTCTGTTATGATGCTTTTCAGTAAAGGTGATCACGTTATTTTAACGGATGATGTATACGGTGGTACATACCGTGTCATTTCTAAAGTATTGAACCGTTTCGGAATCGAAGCAACTTTTGTAGATACAACTGATATATCTAAAGTGGAAGAAGCAATTAAAGAAAATACAAAAGCTATTTTCCTAGAAACACCGACTAATCCTCTATTAAAAATTACAGATATAGAAGCAATTGCAAAATTTGCAAAAGATAAAGGCTTACTTACTATTGTGGATAACACTTTTATGACCCCTTATTTCCAGCAACCGATTGCGCTTGGAGCAGACATTGTTGTGCATAGTGCAACGAAATATATTGGTGGACATAGTGATGTAGTAGCAGGGCTAGTTGTAGTGAATTCAGAGCAGCTAGCGACTGATTTGCACTTTGTACAAAACTCAGTAGGAGCAGTGCTCGGACCACAAGACTCTTGGTTACTAATGCGTGGTATTAAAACGCTTGGTCTTCGCATGGAAGAGCATCACTTGAATGCTCAACGAATTGCAGAGTTTTTAAATAATCACGAGGGTGTTAAGAAGGTATTTTATCCAGGTTTAGTGAATCATCCAGGGCACGAGCTGATGAAGAAACAAACGACTGGCTTCGGAGGGATGATCTCTTTTGATGTGGGTAGTGGAGAAAAAGCTGATGAGCTATTAGCGAAGCTTCGTTATTTTACATTAGCAGAAAGCCTAGGAGCAGTAGAAAGCTTGATTTCTGTTCCTGCAAGAATGACTCATGCTTCGATTCCAAGTGAGCGACGCCAAGAATTAGGCATTACGGACGGTCTGGTTCGAATTTCTGTAGGGATTGAAGACGTGGAAGATTTAATAGAAGATTTAACACAAGCATTAGCTTAATGAATTTGGTACACCACTTAATTGTGGTGTACCTTTTTTGTTGCTTGGAAAAGAGATAGTTGGACTATAAAGAGGTTTAGTTGGAAAATAGGCTAGTTTAGTTGGAAAAAACAACGACTTAGTTGGAATATAGTGAGGTCTAGTTGTAAAAACATATATTTTAGCATCGTATTGTAACTAATTTATTTCTGAAAACGACTTATAGATAAACGGTGACAAGGAGGATAAGATGAAAAAAATATGCATTTTGTTTATCTGCGGTCTATTTCTGGTATCTTGTAATTCTATTACACAACCGTTTTCGCATACTATTATTGACTTTGTTGATTTTGTAAAGATTAATGATAAGGAATATGAAGCGCTTTACAGTGTAATTATTGCCGATCCAAAAAATATAGGGGAAAAAATAGGAGAAGTAAAATTTAAAGTTTCCGATAATGTTTCGAATCCTAGTTATCGCACGAAAGATGGAGATGCTGCATTTTGGGATAAGGGAACTGAAATATTTAGTGTGACAAATAGAGAAGACCTTATCGCAATTAAGGATGAAAGTATAGTAAATGGTTATAGGATTTATTATTCTCGTTCAGATGATAACAATTTTAAATATCATTACAAAGATATAAACTTAGAATCAATTATAAAAATTGAATTATACGATGGTAATACAACACTCACTAATACTTTAAAAAACGATACAGAAATAAATGATTTATTATCTATTCTAAATGAGGGTACAGTAAGTTCCTCATTTTCTCCAAACACAACTCAAGGCTATCCAGTAAGCTATCAAATCGTTCTCTATAGCGAAGAAGAAATAGCATATTATTATTCATTATTCTTTGATGGCAACGTGTGGTTTTGGCACCCTTGGGATACATCTATAATTTCAAATGAGATAGAGTTTTACTTAAATTGAGTACCGATTTAGGTGCTCTCTTTTTATTGAAGAAGAAAAGGAGAGAAATAGTGGCTGATAGTTGCTATCAGACTTTCAGGAGTTTTGCTAAGGAAACTATAAATAATGAAAAAAAGGGAATTGAGGTATCTATGATGACCTATTCCCTTTATATTATTAAAGACTTTTATGGATATTCAACAATGTAAATCAACTAGAACAGATTTACCAAAAAAATGCTGAAGCCAGTACGATTCCAGTAATAGCCCCAAGTGCAATACCAAATCCAAATCCAGATCCAAATCCAAATCCATCTCCAAAAAATCCTAAACCATAGCCACCGAGATTATTATCAGGTTGTATCCAGACTATGTTTCTGCGGACTCTAGTAATTTCTCCGACATGAACACTACCATCACGGCAAGTAATTCTCACTCTTTTTCCATAATATCTACAACAAAGATCGAATGCATCAGAATTGTTCATTTTCTTCCTCCTCTCAAGAATAATTTACATACAAGTATGTTCTAATAATTTATGCCATTAATAATGTTACGTAATAGACAAGTGTCTAGAGAATGACGGAATAATATTGTATTTTTATGTTTTATAAAACAATATGGGAAATCAAAACATATGATAGAAGATAAATAAATAAAAAGGATGAGATACGATACATGCCGGTTATTCAAACACAGCAATGGCTTTATAAATTTGTTGAATTATGTGAGGAGCGGTCTGGAAGAGGTTCATCTAACATGCAACGAGAAATAATTTGTAATCCCATCATGAAATTACTTCCCAAAATAAATCCTGAAGTATGGCAATATGAACTCTTGAGGCATGGATTGTTTGAGCCCAATGAATGGATGAACATTGAAAACACAGTAAAAGAAATGGAAGCACAGAACGTATGGGAAATTGTAAAGAAAGAATATCGATTTCTAAAAAAATTATGGAATGGTCCAAAGGTTTCTATCTATATTTTTCCTATAAAAAGAGCAAGTCTTGAATCAGGAGAGCAAATACCTAAAAAAAATGGAGTAGCATATAAAGGATTATTGTTTTTATTTATGTCTACTAAGCTTACAAAAGAGGAAATAAAAGCATTATTTGCGCATGAATACAACCATGCTTGCAGACTAAACTTTTTAAATATGTCTCCTGATAAAATTCCTTTAAAAGATTCACTCATCATAGAGGGGTTAGGGGAGTATGCAGTTAAAGACTTATATGGCGAGCAGTGGTTGGCTCCTTGGACAAATCTGTATTCATCTGAGGATGTTATGGAATTATGGAAAAACCTGTTTGTACCTTCGTTAAATGTTATAGGTCTCAAAAATCACCAGTTATTTTTATACGGTAAAGCAAGAAGCCGATTTCCTAAATGGATTGGATATTATTTAGGTTTTCAAATTGTCGATACCTTTCAAAAGAGGCAAGGTCCCTTTCAAAATAACGAGTTATATACCAAATCCTCCAAAGAAATTATAACTGGTTCCAACTTTCCTATTTAACAAGTAAGCTAGTATGGAACATGAAATTATGTTAGCTGCATTTAAATGCACGAAAGCCGATAAATTGCTGGTTTTGAAGTATAAATTGATTATGTTCTTCCCATAAATCAAAGAAATCTATATTTATGTTTGCTGTTTGATTTATGTCATTTATTTCACTTTGAATAAGTCCAGAGGGTGTATCTATTATATTAATTTGAGTGAATCCAGCTTGCTGTAACTTCATGATCCACTCAGCTTCATTTAATACTGTATGGATACCATATAGGTCGCATACTTTTCTTTGTAATTCTTCTGGAGGATATCCTTCAGCTGTCATTTCAATCAAAATCAACCTTCCTTCCCTTTTTAAAACTCTGAAAAGTTCATTTAACGTCTTCGTTATGTCAGTAAAAATGATAACAGACTCGGCTATTATTAAATCAAATGAGTCATCAGCAAAATCCAAGTTTTGTGCGTCACCTTCCCTCACAATTATAAGATTTTCCTTATAATTAAATCGTTCCATAGCTTTTTCTACCATAAGGGGGTGATTATCTATAGCAGTCACTTTACAATCAAATTTTTCAGCTAAGAAAGCTGCAGTCTGTCCTGTTCCACAACCTATATCTAGCACAGATTCAGTTGGCTGAATATTTTCTTTTTCTAATATAGATTGAGTTAAAGCAAAACCTCCTGGATGCGCACCACCTATTCCAAAAAGAGCTAATAAATCTAAATAAGCATTAGACACATGATTCCCTCCTATTTTTATATAGCTATAGTATGCTCACAATCTATTTAATACCTGATTGATTTTCCCGAATTTGTTTACATTAATGTGTAGCAATTTAGCCAAATTTATTGAATGGTTAAAGGAAAAAATACTAGTTTTGGAGAATATCCTATAGAAAGACTAGTATTTCAATTTTAAATCGTCGATCCAACCGAGCTTTGGGAGGGAAGTTATATGAAACAATTAAATGTTAAAATCAATATTAGAGAATATGTAGAAGATGATTTTGAAAGTATTCATCAATTAAATATACAGGAAAAATGGAATAATCTTGTCATTAAAAAGGAAGATACCAAAAATGCTTGGAGCCAATCAAATGTTGCGTTAGTTGCTTGTGCAAATGACCATGTAATTGGCTATATAAGAGGAATTACAGATGGCTTTATTTCACTTTTTGTTTGTGAGCTATTGATTGAAAAAAATTACCGTGGGTTAAGAATTGGAACAGATTTATTAAAATATGTACATAATCTTTTTCCAAAAACACGAATCGAGTTGCTTACTTCTAGCTCTTCCCGTACCTATTATGAGGACCAAGATTTTAGGAGTTTCTACGGTTATCGAAAAACGTTCGAGGAATGGTGATATTTTTATATGAAAGTGAAGAGAAAAAAGGGTGAAGTTGGTTTATTAAAAAGTATAATGATTGAGATTAGAGATTCAATATTATTTGAAGTAATTTGGAACATAGTTGCTTTTTTTCCTAGAATGATGGTTAGATTATTGAAGAATTTTTATTATTAGTGAGGAGTGTCTATATGAGAAAACTGTTAGAAAAAAATGATTATGCACCGTATTATGCACCTTATGTGGATTTAGTTCCAGAAGGGGATTTCATTGAAATTTTATCTCAACAAATGGAAGAGATACGTAACTTTTTTTATGAAATTTCTGATCAACAAGCACTTTTCAAATATGCCCCTGAAAAATGGAGTATAAAAGAAGTGATTGGACATATGGCAGATACAGAGCGAGTAATGGCATATCGGCTTCTAGCCTTTGCGCGAGGTGATTCTAACTCTCTACCCGGTTTTGATGAAACTGAATATATGCAACATGCATTTTTTGATAAACAATCAATCGATGACCTCATCGAAAGTTTGTTAGTAGTCCGCCGATCAACAATCCAACTTGTTAAGAGTCTTTCAAATGAAGATTTGCAACGACGTGGGATAGCAAATAATCATGAAATAACTGTTCGGGCTCTTATTGTTATTATCGCAGGTCATGAACTTCATCATCGAAATATAATAAAAGAACGATATATTAGTTCCGAATCCTATCCAAGTAAATAATGACAATAAGGAAGGTTATATTTGTACAAATGGCTTTAATAGTTATTTACTAACCTATTTTCAACTAGATAAGACCCCAGAGGAAATGTCTTTATATTTGCTTTCTGTAACTCATCATCAAAAGCTCGGGGATAAATGGAGAGTTCCATTATATGAATAAAACAGAATACTTATGGGCATTCAGAAAATAAAAAGTGTCTCTTTCTACAAATTTTGTAGAAAGAAGACACTTTTTTCTGGTGTTTTAATCGTTTCTCTCACTATTGATAATATGCAAGCAAAAGTCTAAATCTGCTTGTAAGTGTGTTTCCATCAGTTTTTTAGCTTTTTCTCCATTTCTCAATTTAATAGCTTCGTAAATTTCCTCGTGCTCATCGATAAGGTGGGGTCTTTTATATAGAACTACTGTTTTTCTAAACAGATAAATAATAGATTTCATTCGATCAATCGTATCAATCATGAGCGTATTTCCACTTGCCCTTACTATAATCTCGTGAAATAGTTCATTTGCCTTCATAATCTCTTCTGTTGTACCTTCTCTTCCAATTTTAATACAGTTTGAAAGAGTTTTTAGGTCATCTTCTGGTAAATACATTGCTGCTGATTTTGCAGAGAATCCTTCAAGCAGTATTCTTACTTGAAATAAGTTGCGTAGGTCTTTCTCCGTTGGTTGTACTACTTTTTTATTGATAATGAGACCTTCATTATTAAGTTGTCGAAGAGATTCTCGAATAGGGGTGCGACTAATACCCAATTCTGCAGCTAGTTTTTCTTCTACAATTTTTGTACCACCTGGTAAATCACCATTTAAGATTCGATCCCGAATGACCTCGTATGCTTGTTGATAGGCAGAGCGAGAATTTGTACTCTGTTGGTTCATTTTTTTCACTCCTAATTGTTTCAACCTAATATTATAAACTTATCAAAAAGTGATTAATAAAGAAAGGTCGGTTATCAGTATCTCTTAATTTGTATACAAGTGTGACAAAATTGTATACAAAACTATCATTATGGTATACAATATTTTTGTGCAGTTTTATTGCAAACGGTTTCATTTAACATAAATAGATAGAATTTATAGAGAAGTTCAGGGAATATTATTCGAATTAGGAGGAATTAACATGGCACAAAAAGTTGGTTTTATTGGTTTAGGAATTATGGGTAAACCTATGGCATTGAATTTATTAGCAAAAGGTTACGAGTTGAACGTAAACGATTTAAATAAAGAAGCAGTACAAACATTAGTAAATGCTGGTGCAACATTTGGAGATTCAGCGAAAGTAATCGGAGAGAATAGTGATGTAATTATTACTATGTTGCCTGCTTCACATCATGTAAAACAAGTAGTATTAGGTGAAAATGGAGTGCTTAAGGGAGCGAAAAAAGGTTCTATCATAATGGATATGAGTTCTATTTCACCGGTAGTATCTAAAGAAATTGCTTCTGAAACAGAACAACAAGGAGTAGAAATGATAGACGCTCCTGTTAGTGGCGGGGAACCAAAAGCAAAAGAGGGTACTCTTGCAATTATGGTAGGCGGTAAAGAAGAAGTGTTTGAGCAAGTGAAGGATATTTTACACGCAATGGGTGCAGAAGTAACTTTAGTCGGAAGTAACGGTAGTGGTACAACCGCTAAATTAGCAAACCAAGTAATCGTTAACTTAAATATAGCTGCTATGTCAGAGGCTTTAGTTCTAGCTTCAAAAGCTGGTATCGATGTGGAAAAAATGTACCAAGCGATTCGTGGTGGACTTGCAGGAAGTGCAGTATTAGATGCGAAAGTTCCATTAATCTTAGATCGCAATTTTGTTGCCGGTGGAAGAATAGACATTAACATGAAAGATATAACGAATGTTATGGAAACTGCGCATAACTTAGATGTTCCAATGCCTTTATCTAGTCAGTTGCTTGAAATTTTCCATGCGTTAAAAGCAGATGGAAAAGCTGCGGATGATCATGGTGGAATCGTTCAATATTTTGAAAAACTTGCAAATATCGAAGTGGGGAGAGTTTAAGTAATGACCACAATAGATAGTGCACAAAAGCGATCGGCTCAAGAGGTCCTAGGTAATATTAAGGAAGTAGACGCAACAGTAGTCAAAGATATGCTTGTAAGTGAACTACGTGATTTAAATAAAAAAATTATTGTATTAGATGATGATCCAACCGGTGTACAAACCGTACATGGCATTTCAGTTTACACAGATTGGTCAGTTGATAGTATTGAAAAAGGGTTTCAAGAAGAAAATTCGATGTTTTTCTTATTAACGAATTCTAGAGGTTTTACTGCTGCTAAAACTGATAAAGCCCATACTGAAATTGCGAATAATATTGCGCATGTAGCTAAAAAATTAGACAAAGATTTTATTATCATCAGCCGTGGCGATTCTACTCTAAGAGGTCATTATCCACTAGAAACGGAAGTCTTAAAATCAACAATTGAAGCTTCATCAGGCATTCAGTATGATGGCGAAGTAATTCTTCCGTTTTTTAAAGAGGGTGGACGTTTGACAGTAGACAATATACATTACGTGCAATATGAAGAGGATTTAGTTCCAGCTGGTGAAACAGAGTTTGCAAAAGACAGAACCTTTGGTTACACAAAATCTCATTTAGGTGAATGGGTAGAAGAAAAAACTGAAGGTAGGTTTAATGCAGTAAACGCAACCTATATATCATTAAATAGCCTTCGTGCCCTTGATATCGAAGGAATTAAAGAACAATTACTTCAAGTAAGAGATTTCAATAAGGTTGTCGTGAATGCAGTAGATTACGTGGACGTAGAAATTTTTGTAATTGCACTTGTTAAAGCGATGAAAGCTGGTAAGCAATTCATGTACAGAAGTGCAGCTGCACTTACAAAAGTAATTGGTGGAGTAAGCGATAAAGCACTTCTAACAAGAGATGAATTGATTCGTGAAGAAACAAATCATGGTGGATTAATTTTAGTAGGTTCTCACGTTAAGAAAACAACAGAACAACTAGAAGAATTAAAAACAAGTGATTTCATTGAATTCATTGAATTTGATTGCCATCTTGTTTTACAACCGGACAAGTTTCAAACAGAAATTGACCGCGTAATTGAATCAGCAGAAACTCTTATCCGTGAAGGAAAAACAGTTACTATTTATACAAGACGTGAAAGATTAGATCTTGGTGAAGGTAAAAAAGAAGAAGAGTTAAAACTATCTGTCAAAATCTCAGATGCTGTAACAAGCTTTGTTCAACGATTAAGTGTTCGTCCAAATTACATTGTTGCAAAAGGTGGAATTACTTCTAGTGATATAGGTACAAAAGGTCTTGAAGTAAAAAGAGCAACAGTAGCAGGTCAAATTCAACCTGGAATTCCTGTATGGATCACTGGAGAGGAAAGTAAATTTCCTGGTATCGCGTACATTATCTTCCCAGGTAATGTAGGAGCAGTTACAACTTTAAAAGATACAGTTGCTATTTTAAATAAATAGTAGTGCTCATCTAGGAAAAGGGGACATCCAACCATGTTAGTTAACACGAAAAAGATTCTAAAGGACGCGCAGCGTGGAAAATACGCTGTTGCTGCCTTTAATGTATACAACTTAGAAACTGTTCAAGCTGCAATACATGTAGCAGAACAAGAAAACCAACCAGTTATTATCGCATTAGGAGAACGCTACTTCCCGACTGTAGACGTTGAAGGATTTTCTGCACTTGTGAGAGCAATAGCTGAAAAATCCACTATTCCTGTTGCGCTACATCTGGATCATGCCTATGAAAAAGAATCTATTATTCGTGCAATTCGTTGTGGATTTACTTCTGTCATGTTTGACGGTTCAACCTTTGAATTAGAAGAAAATGTACGTCGCACAAAGGAAATTGTTGAAACTGCCCATATGGCCGGTGTATCAGTTGAAGCAGAAATAGGTTCTTTAGCAAAAGGTGATTTCTCTGATGAAGAAGAAGGAGACGGAACGTTAACAGATCCTAAAGCTGCAAAGGAATTTGTGGATGCAACCGGAGTAGATTTTTTGGCTGCTGCTATTGGTACCGTGCATGGTATGTATAAAGGGGAACCGAAAATCGATCTTCCACTTTTAGAGAGAATTCAACAGGCTGTTGATGTTCCGCTTGTTTTACACGGTGGATCAGGAACTCCCGATGAAGTTATTAAGCAAGCAATCCAACTTGGCATTTGCAAAGTCAATGTAAATACAGAAGTTTCGATGGCTGCAGTATCATTTATTAAGAACTACTTCGAAACGCAAGACATTGTTCACCTTTCTACTATTATGGCAGATATGCAACAAGCAATGGAACCTGTCATGACCAAGTTCGTTCGAGTATTTGCAAATAAAGAAATGAAATAAACTTAGTTATTAAAAATTTGCTAAACGAAAAGAGGATTACAAATGCCGATAGTATCTGTATGTATAGGGGTTGCCATATTACTTCTATTGATGATTGTTTTTAAGTTAAATGCTTTTATCTCGTTAATTCTAGTAGCTCTAGTAGTAGGTATTTTAGAAGGAATGTCCCCACTTGATGCAGTAACATCTGTTCAAGGTGGTTTAGGTGGTACACTTGGTAGTCTAACAATGATTATCATTTTTGGAGCAATACTTGGTAAATTGATGACGGATTCAGGTGGAGCTCAACGAATTGCAACAACCCTTATAAAATCTTTCGGGAAAAAGAGAGTTCAATTAGCCGCTGTTCTAACAGCTTCTGTAGTAGGGATTGCCTTGTTTTTCGAAACAGGGGTAGTAGTATTAATTCCATTAGTATTTACAATTGCAACTGCAGCTGGAGTGCCGGTGTTATACATTGGTATGCCTGTAATTGCTGCGCTAATCACGATGCATGGATTTGTTCCTCCACATCCTGGACCAACAGCTGTTGCTAGTGTGTTTGATGCGAATATCGGTAAAACATTGCTGTATGGTATCGTAATTGCTATTCCGGCAATTATTATTGCTGGACCGTTGTATACAAAATTCTTTAAGAAAGAATTCTTAGAAGTAGAAATACCAAAAGGTTTATTTAATCCAAAAGAATTCACAGAAGATGAAATGCCTGGATTTGCAACAAGTCTTTTAACATCACTTATGCCGGTAATTTTAATTGCTTCTCAAGTAGTTGTTGAAATCGCAGCACCGGATTCAGCAATTATGCCGTTCTTTGATTTCATTGGTAATGCAAATATAGCTTTATTGCTTTCTGTCATTCTTGCATTCTTCACTTTCGGTTTAAATCGAGGTAAATCAATGAAAGATGTCATGAATTCTGTTGGAGAAGCAGTAAACGGAATTGCAATGATTCTATTAATTATTGCTGCTGGTGGTGCTTTCAAACAAGTACTAATTGATAGTCATATCGACCAATATATTGCTGATATAATGGCGGATTCTACTCTTTCTCCATTACTTTTAACTTGGTTAATAGCTGCTATATTACGTGTAGCAGTTGGATCTGCTACAGTGGCTGGTATGACAGCAGCAGGTATCGCTGCACCGTTAGTAGGAATGACTGGAGTAAGCCCAGAATTAATGGTGTTAGCTGCTGGAGCAGGTAGTGTTACATTCTCCCATGTGAATGATGCAGGATTCTGGATATACAAAGAATACTTTAATTTATCAATCGGTAAAACGATTAAAACATGGTCAGTGATGGTAACAATTATTTCACTTGTTGGACTAGCAGGTGTGTTAATTATTAATTCGATTATTTCATAAGGTTGGAAAGCGTCTCTTTTTACAAATGAAAATTTTGTAGAAAGAGACGCTTTTTTTGTTTAAATATACGCTATACTATCAATATTGAGAAAAAAGGTAGGCGAATTTTTATGCAAAGGTATATTGGTGAAATATTGCTAGTGATTACCGCAATTATTTGGGGAAGTGGATTTGTTGCAAGTGCTGTTTCATTAGAATATTATACACCTTATCAAATTCTAGCAGGACGGTTTATGATTGGAGCTTTATTATTAAGTATTCTATTTTATAAAAAGTGGAAGAAAATAAATAAAAGTTCACTTATTAAAGGAGCAGTATTGGGGATTTTTCTATACATTGCATTTGCCCTTCAAACTGTAGGACTTCAATATACAACTCCATCTAAAAACGCATTTTTAACCGCAGTAAATGTTGTGTTTGTTCCCTTTATTGGATTCCTCTTTTATAAGCGAAAAATAGATATGTTTGAAATGATTGGCGCTATAATGGCGTTAATTGGGGTAGCAGTATTGTCTCTTAAAATTTCAACCGAGATTAATATAGGAGACTTGCTTACTTTATGCTGTGCAGTTGGATTTGCATTCCATATATTTTATACAGCTAGATTTGTTAAAACAGAAGATCCAGTTGTGATTACAATTGTGCAAATGATTGTAGCAGCACTTATTGGTTGGATTGTTGTGATCTTTAGAGGAGAAACTTCTTTTTCGTTGGAAACAGAAGGAGTTATGAATCTTCTATATCTAGGTGTTTTTTCTACTACTATGGCATACTTAATGCAATCAGTTGCCCAGAAATACATAACAGAGACAAAGGCAGCCATCATACTTTCAACAGAGTCTTTTTGGGGAATGGCATTTTCAGTAATCATTTTAAGTGAAGTGATGACTTTAAAAATGATTCTTGGAGCTGTTCTAATACTCCTTGCAATTATTCTATCCGAAACAAAATTTAACTTTCTAAAAAAGAATAAGATGGAAGAATTGACTTAAAATAAACAAAAGCGTTTCTAATTAATATAGAGACGTTCATTGAAGACAAAAGGCAGTTAGCTAATTGATTTTGTTCATTGTTTAGATTAATTCTTCCGGAGTTCATAGAAAATAATAAGGTAACATTTTATGGCTTTAAGATCGTCCGCTCGACTCATGCGGGAAAAGCGAGACAGACGAGACTCAGCAGGAGCGTAGCGACGGCACTGTAAAATTCTATAGAATTTGACTTTCCTATATAATGTCGTCCGATAAATAAGAAAATCGTTGAAACGGCTCCCTTTCCGCGGGCGTTGCCTTAGCCTCCTCGCTGTGCTGCGGGGTCTTCGGCTAACGCTATTCCCGCAGGAGTGTCGCCTTTTTCAACGATTTTCTATAGATACAATTGAAAAAATTTACTCTTTTAAATGGCATGATGGTTTTCTAATTGAAAAGCGGATAATAGTTGATTGTAGTGAAAGGCGGCGACTCCAGCCGGAATAGCATGAGCTGAAGACCCTGGACTGAGTGAAGCGAGGGAAGCGGCTGAAGCCATGCCGGCGGAACACGTCCGCCTGGAACGGAAATTAACGGATCCAAAACAAGAATCGAATATGTGAACAACTTGCAATATAAAAAATGAGTTTATCTACAGTCTGAAGCGTTTCTAATTAATATAGAGACGCTTTTGTTCCTTCTCATTTAACTGGAACCCAAATTTCATTATATGTTTCCTTTTTGTAGATATTTGTATCCAAATAGACCTCAAATGGTTTAATGGAAGATAATTCATATGGATTGGATGGAAACCATTCCGAAAAAATACGCTCCCATGTATTGGCGATAGCAGATGGAAAAGGTCCTTGGACTTCAAAAACTACCCATTTTGAGGCAGGGAAGTCTATTCGTTGAAAGTCAGTTGGCTGATTACCACTATATTCAGCAGCAACATAGTAGTTCATTTTATTTTTTTCTTTGTTTACCTCTGCCCAGATGCCTAGTAAACCATTTATTTCTCCACTTTTTAAATCTAATAATTGATTTAATGTACCATCCTGTTGAATCTCATTCCAAAATGTTTGAAACGCTTCTATTCCACCGTTTTCTACATCAAAGGGAAATTCTCTATTCACCCCTATTACTTGAAAGGCCTCTCTCTCCACAACACGATATTGCATAAGTTTAGCTCCTCCTTCATATTTAATTTTTCCCGTTCTATCTCCTTCATACAAATTATATTTGAACATGCTACTCGTTTCAATTAATAATAGGGTAAAGTATAACAGATAAAGAATAAATTGAAATGGGCATAATGATAAGTATTCCATAATAACGCTAAGAAAGGAGGATGTAAATGATTCATATTGTAAATGGCGATGTAGTGGGAAATAAAATTCGAGATATAGATGGAGAAATTATTGTTTGGAGAGAGATGTATGATTTTGGTCCGTTAAGTTTAGAGTGGTCAAAAGAAGAACTGTTGCAAAGACGTGCTGCTTTTTTTGAAGATAGACTAGAGATTCCATCAACAATTTTTATTTCCAATTGTGTTAAACAAAATAACTTACTAAGTAATATATCGACAAAGGAAGAGGTCGTTCTTTGGTTTGAGCATGATCGTTTTGATCAAACAATGCTAATGTATTTAATATCAGAACTATCCGTTTTAGGTATTGTAAATATATCTATGATTAGTATTAATCAATACCCTGGCATTCATCCTTTCCAAGGATTGGGCCAGTTGTCTTCCGAGCAATTAATTGCTTTATTAGATAGTAAAAAAGAACTTTCAACTGATGAAATTTTAGAAGCTATTTCTGGGTGGATTGCATATAACTCAAAGGATGCAGAGGAATATAAAAGATGGATACATAACACACCTCATTTTCTTCCTTTTTTACTTCCATTTTTTCAAGAGCATAATAGCTATTTTCCTTCATTAAAAACAGGTCTTAATGAAGTGGAATATTTATCACTTAGTTTAATTCATGAAGGAAATCGCCAATTTTATGAATTATTTAAAAAGGTAACTGAAAAAAGAGTAAATGATGGGTTAAGTGATTTTCATTTAACAGCCATCTTAAATGAATTAATGAAGGGGCCGAATCCCTTAATTATGACAAATCAACCTTTACCCAACTATGCAGATTCGGTTTCAAATGCAAAGTTAGAAATAACATCCGCAGGCTGTGAAGTGCTAAATGAAAAACTAAATCGAATGGATCTTGTAGGAATCGATTGGTGGATTGGCGGAGTACATATGTATAAAAAAGTTTAATACAAAGTAAAATAAAATCAATTTCTATGGGGTGGAAATTGATTTTTTGTGATTTTTTTAAACAAATTTATATTGTTTTGTATTAAAGCAAGTTTAAAGCGAAAGATAAGAAAGAATCTTAGCTATAACGATTATTTGCCGTTGCTAAAATTCATTTTAAATATTGAGGAGGTGTGAATCTGTGAAAACAATTCATCGAATTGCTTTAGTGCTCGTAATTATTGGTGCAATTAACTGGGGATTGATCGGGTTTTTTAGATACGATTTAGTTGCTTCCATTTTTGGTGGACAAACGGCAGGCATATCTCGAGTAATTTATGCTCTTGTTGGTATAAGTGGACTAATTTGTATCCCGCTTTTATTTGAAGCACACAAAGAGGTAGAAGCAGAACGAAGTAGAACTCAGGGCTATAATAATTTAAAGTATGAGACCGAATTTAGTGATGAGGCAGACTTTACAGATATTCGAGAATACAATAAGAATAATTCGAATAACAGTAATAATAACAATAACAACAAACAAGTTTAGTTGTTACATGGAAGCTTTCACCACTAAATTGTCTGCAAAAAAAACTGACGGGCTGTATTTGGCTCGTCAGTTTTTTTCTCTGTCTACAATCTGAACTAATCTTTTATTTTTGTTTATTTATCACATAGTCAATTGTTAAAAAAGGTATTGAAAAAATTCGCATTTGATGTTTAGCGCGTAACTGAGTCTTTTTTATTTCTTCTATTAGAAATTGCTCTTGTAAAGGAAGCTTAAAAACATATTGACGAAACGCTAAGTAGATTCCTGCATCTGAATCGTTTCCTCCTTTACTCGTTAATACTAGTTTTTCTCCATTTTGGTTCAATTCTAGTATTCCGATCATCGATGACCAAGGGAGAGGAAGGGCAATATTCATATAATATTTATCACTACGTTGATGAGAAGAGTAGAGTGCGACAAAGATTACTTCTTCATCAATTTTTCGGACCCATGCTCTCGTATTTGTCCTACCATCTTCTACTGCGATAATTTCACCAGTCATTTCCATTTGTTTATTTGTAAATGGAAGATTGAGCTGTTGAATGTTTCTACTAATGAACTTATATACAGCGGCAATTGGCTTAAACCAAGTGTGCCAGTTTACTTCTGAAAATAGCCGATATTGACTTGTATTTTCGTAGAAATCGGTTATTGTTTCGGATAGGAGTCTCTTTTCTAAGTAAATTTCCATATCATCAACTAGACCTTTATAATGTGCCGTGCCCAAATTGTTAGATAATATTTGTTCCCCAATTACATATTTTCCTCGAATACTGCTGATAGGAAAATTTAACTCAATCTCTTTTGATTTAGGGATGAATATGGACCAACCAACCACCCCGAATAAAGCGAATAAAATACAATTAAAAAATCCATGAAACTTCAACATGAAGTCTAT
The DNA here is from genome assembly GCF_037104765.1 of Psychrobacillus mangrovi. NCBI lineage: Bacteria > Bacillati > Bacillota > Bacilli > Caryophanales > Bacillaceae > Psychrobacillus > Psychrobacillus mangrovi. The sequence goes on from NZ_JBAWSY010000008.1 coordinate 87,537, forward strand.
ACTTACAGCTAAAAATCCAAATACACTTCCGATGGCATACAGTAACGAAAAGATAATTGTAATACCTAATGATCCGAATGATATTAACGCCAATATTTTTTGAACTTTACTATTAAAAGGTGATTTAACAGCTAAAATTATTAGTCCATATATCCCTAAAATATAGAGGAGAACTGAAATTAGTTCTATCCAAGGGGAAAAGGTAATCCCTAGTGCAACGATAATAGGAGAAATTAATATAATGCTACAAATAATTTTGTATGAATTTGTTTTTAATAAACGACCAAGAAATCCTGCAAAAATAGGTAGTAAGAAAGCAGAATAATGAAAGTGAATTGCTGTTAGCCAAGTTAAAATGGGAGAGAATCCAGTATTAATTTCTGTCACAGAAGCAAAAAACCACATTCCGCCAATGAATAAATACATCATTCCTGCATCTATTGAAAATTCTTCTAAATGTATAAAACCACGTTGAATAAATCGGTGGAACCCATATATAGCAACTACAAAAGTAAATAATAAATAGGTAGCTGCAAGGAGTATGTCCCATTCAGTAGTAGTCGTGGTTTGTAGTATGAAAATAGAAGCAAATGCTGGTATTGCAAAGTAATAATACAGTCGATGTTCTTTTGTTAAGATTAATTGCAAAGTGATTGGTACAAATATTAGTTGTGCAACGGTTAACATTAAAAAATACCAGGGAGTTGCACTAAAAATGATGACTACTAAAAATCCAATGATATGTAAAAGAGCAATTCGCTTAAAAGTCATTTGTTTGAAATTCTCCTTCATATTCAAATAAAGTGCCGATTAATGGGTTCTTTATAAGGACATGTATAGAAAAAACATCTTTTTCTTCTATATAATACTCTGTTACATGGACGATACCTTGAAAAATTCTTGGCAGTGGTACTTCTATATTCCCTATAACAATTCGTTGTTCTCGTGATTCAATTAGCATCCGTCCCTCTTCAGTAACAAAGAAAACCAGATCGGAGTAAAATATGCTTGGTTCCCCTAAATAATCTTTTACGCTATTATTGGCAGGGTCTAGGCTCATAAGCGCATTAAAATATCTTTTATTATTTTTGAAATAAAAAGTTCTTTCCCAGTGTACCTGGTTCTCTTTGTTCGGTCCGATTAAACTTGTATTTACAATAGTAAAAGGAATATTCAATCCATGTTCGGGGAATAAAAACTTCCATCTTGTCCCTAATAAGAAAAATGGGTACATCCATTTTGGTCCACCGCTGATTTTTTTCATAACACCAGTTGCTTTAAACTTTTTACCAACGGATAGCTTATATCGTTTTTGAAGCATTGGATGAAGTTTATAAAATTGATCGCCAAGTATGTGTTTATAGATAGTCATTCAAATGCTCCTCATCTAGCTCGTTTGCAATTTTTAGCTGACGGTATATCTTTGCTTATGAAAAATCCAACTAAGGAAAGTATAAATAATGACATGTTAAAAGTTAAAGGGTTGAATGGATGACTTAAAGTAGTTGGATCTGCGAGAATTGCTGAGCAGGTTAACAGAGGAAAAAAGATTAACTGTAACCCTAGTAATTTTCTTTTATTTTTGTGCAACCAAGTAAGACCGAAAACAACTTCCAATAACCCGATTGATGTGACGATAATAGAGGCAGGGATTGTTGTAAAAGAGAGCAGGCTGCTTGTCATCATAATTTCATCCGGATGCATGGTTATTAACTTGGGTACTAAACCTTGATATAGCCATATAAAGGAGAACAGGAATGTAACTATCCAATGGCTAAAAAATTGTTTGTACTGTGAGGATGGAGACTCTCCTTTTTCAAGCCATCTTTTTAATACATCGAAGCTTAGTGCAGTTGCCCATCCGATTAGTGGCCTAAAGATAAGAAAATCAAAATAGCGGCCGACGATTCCAAAATTAGTTTCATAATCGTATTGTGTTAGAAAGCGAATGGAGTTTTGTTCCGGAGCATACTTCCAGTAACCTTTCCCCTCTCGAATGATAGAAGTGGCTTGATCCGTCCCAAAGTCTAAGGAGGATGTACGTGATTCATCCCTTGCATGAAAAGTGCCAATACTTTTTCCCCATCCAGCAATGTGCAAACCAAATCCAATATTTGTTTTATATACGAAATGTTGAGGCTCATTTTCTTCTTTTGGTAAATAGGTGATAGAGGTAAAGCGCAGATCCCATTGCTCGTGTAGCTCAGGTTTCTGTGTAGCATTCCATAACTTTTCCATATCTGAATTAATAGGTATTTCAACATAAATTGGTTTACTCTTCATTTCATTCACCTCCCATCAAGCTTATCATAAGATAAAGGACTTTTCGCTAGTGTTGAAGAATACAAGAAAAAGAAAGTTGAGGGGATAATTTTGATACGTGTAAATGTAGCTTCAGCCTTAATTCATGATGATAACGGCTATATATTATTAGTAAAGAATAGGAAAAAAGGGGACTCGTTTTATTGGGGGCTTCCAGGAGGAGCGGTAGAAGAAAATGAAACGTTGGAGCAAGCTGTTATCCGTGAAGTTACAGAGGAAACTGGTTATAAAATAAAAATCACGGGTTTGAATTCCATTCGAGAAGCTTTGTTTTCGGAAAGAGATCATCATGCTTTAATCATTACTTTTAATGCGAAAATTATCGATGGTCAAATAAATATCAATGACCCGGATAATGACATTGTTGAAGCAAGATGGGTAGATTATGGTACTGCAAAAGAACTAATGCCTTTTTTATTTGAAAGCTTAAGAATTGATTCAAATGGTAATAAATCACTGGCATTTTACGAATTTGAAGGAGTTCGATAATTGGGGGTAAAAAATGAGTCAAAGTGTTAACTATAAGTTTTGGACTGTTTGTATGATACAAATTATTTCTCGGGGGTGACGGGTTGGAGCAAAAAATAATTAGTAGCAAAAATCAGGTGGGATGGAATCAATCCGCTTATCAAGCTTGGACGAATCGCCACGGTTCACCAAAAGAATTTGCAAAGAAGTTAAGGGAAAATCCCGCTAATGCTGTTTCACATTATTTAAATTTCATGGGGAATGTAAAAGGTAAAAGGATTGCCAATTTTTTAGGATCAAAAGGAAATAAAGCAGTTTCTTTAGCGTTGTTAGGAGCAGAGGTTTTAGTAGTGGATATTTCCGAAGATAATAAGAAATATGCCATGGAATTAGCTGAAGAAGCACAAGTAGAAATTAAGTACATAGTATCGGATATTCTAGAAGTTTCAGAGGATGAGGAATTAAATAATTTTGATTTTGTTCTTTTGGAATTAGGGGTGCTTCATTATTTTGTGGATTTATCCCCATTATTTAAAGTAGTTTTCGATTCACTTAAGCCAGGTGGACAATTTATTTTAAGAGATTATCATCCTTTCGTTTCAAAGCTAGTACATATAAAAGAAGGAGAAATGATTGCGAATGGTAATTATTTTAGTAAGGAAGTAGTAGAAGAAGATGTAGCTTACAGCATTTTACTTACTGAAGAAGAACGTACTTCTTTAAAGAAAGTTAATATTCGAAGATGGACGTTAGGGGAAATTGTCACTTCTATGTCGAAAGCAGGTCTTAACATCAGCTATCTAGAGGAAGAACCTGGAGTTAGGTGGGCATTTCCATCTGGTTCGCCAGAAGGAATAGAAAACAAAATGCCAGGATTATATACTTTAATAGCTACGAAAGGATGAAAGTATTTTTTCATCCTTCTTTTATTTTCAGATTCTCTGTTTTCATTATATAAAACCCGCTCCACGCAAATACTAAAGATGCGAGGTAAAAAATACTTCCAATAGTAAGAAAGTCAACTAAATATCCTGTAACAATAACCGCAACAGCTGCACCAACCGACGTCCAAATGTGGTAGAGACCAATTTCCTTACCAGCAGTCTCCTTATTAACTGTACGGGCTAATACTGTTTTTTCACTATTTTTCTGTATAGCACCTAGTAAACCCATTACAATTTGAAGTATATATACATGCCAAATTTCAAAAGCAAGCGGAAAAATGAGTAACAGAAGTGCCATTCCCCATGAATAAATGACTAATAGAGATTGGTCTCCTGCCCTGTCTGCAAATTTACCAATAAATGAATAGCTCAATGCTGCCGTAAGAGCAAATAACCCGTATGACCAACCAAACTGTGAATAACTATTTCCAACATTTTTTAATAGCAGCACGTAAAATGGAAAGATCATACTGGCAGACATACCTATTACACCCTGATAGATAATAAATCTTCTGTATTTCATTTATAATACTCCTCATAGAAAAGATTCAGAAACCGTTTTTCAGGATCATATTTTTCTTTCAGTTCAAAGAATTCTTCCGCTCTCGGGTAGGCGATTTCTAATTGTGCTTGTGTAGGAAAGCTATAGTATGGAAGATAATAGCTTCCATCGTGTTCTAGTGTAATATCAATCATGTTCTGTATGACCTGATCCATTTCTTCGATACTTTCTTTGTTCGTCTCTTGATTGATAAGTAGCACAAGTGCAAACATATCTTCTTTTGCATAAGACATGATTGCCTCATCATTTTGCTTCACATATCGGATAGTGATATTGAGTAAGTTGAAATTCTTTTCCTTTTGAAGCATTTCTCTTAAGTCATCAATATAGGAAGTGAACTCATCTACCGGGACAAAATATTCCTGTAGTAATTCCGTTTTGCTAGCACTGTCATATTCCATAAAAGTCGATTCCGAACGCATGACATTATTTCTTGAAATATAAGAACCATGAATTTGATTATTATACTCTTTTTGAGTCTTCCAAAACATATTTTTTCCAAGCGTATTTATCCGAGAGAGACCAAGAAATAATTTTGGAATCGCAATGATTCTCTCCCGTTTTAACGTAGTATGGTCGCTTAAAAGTGATTGGTCTTCGGCTAAGTAATAATTAGTTACATACATTTCTGATAAAAAGCTATCAGGTGCAACCGAAATTCTCGCCAAATGCATTTTTACTGAACCATCTTTAACATTGGTTGTGAAATAAGTACTGTATTCATCATAGGTTAGTGATTTTGATTCAACTTTATAGAGTTTATCATCCGTCAATTGCAAAGTTACATCTAGAATTACACCGAATAATCCATATCCTCCATTCACTAATTGGAACAGTTCCGTATTTTCTTCTCGACTTACTTGAATGATTTTTCCTTGTGAAGTGAGTAATCTAAATGATTCTACTGTTTCAATTAAAGAAGTATATTGAATGTCACGACCGTGGACATTTACACTTAATGAACCGCCGACAGTGAAAATATTTTGAGATTGGCTTACCTTTAATGCAAGCCCATAAGGGTTGATATAGGATTGAATATCCGCCCATGTAACCCCGCTTTGTACAGTGATGAGTTTATTCTTTGTATCTAATTCAAGAATTTTATTATAGCTTTTCATGTCGAGTAGGATGCCATCAGGATAAAGTGTTTGCCCACCTTGACTATGTTGCATTCCTGCTATGGAGATTGGAATATCTTTTTCATTTGCTTCTTCTATAATATTAACTATATTCTCTTCACTATCACTTGATTTTATTGCCTTCATTTTAACAGGTAAAAGACGTCCGTGATCCTTCACGACAGGTTCGGCAAGCTTTGATTGAAAGAGTATGAGGGAACAAACAAGTAACAAAATATAAATAATTACGAAATAATGTCTCTTATAAATTTTTCTCTCCTCCTATATCAAGCGAAACTGGGCCATATTTTTATAATGGTTTGGAAATTATGAAGTTATCACATAAAAAGGAGAGAAAAACCAAGATGATTGGCATTTCTCTCAACTGTATTACTTCCCTTTAAAAACAGGTTTTCTTTTTTCACTAAATGCGTTTAATGCTTCTATTCTATCTTCTGTTGGAATGGTAATTTCATAAGCTTTACGTTCGATATTTAATCCAGTATGCAAATCGACATTCATGCCATGTTTGATAGCAAATTTTGCTTGTTGCAGTGCAATTGGTCCGTTAGCGAGCATAAGTGCAGCGAAGCTTTCTGTTTCTGCAATTATTGTTTCGCGAGAAGTAATTTTTGTTACTAAGCCGTAAGCTAATGCTTCATCTGCTTTTAATCTTTTTGCGGTTAAGATAAGCTCTAATGCTTTCGCTTCTCCGATAAGGCGAGGCAGACGTTGCGTTCCGCCAGCTCCCGGAATAATGGCTAAGCTAGTTTCCGTTAATCCAAGTTGAATGTCATCTGCCGCTATCCGGAAATCACATGCAAGGGCAAGCTCTGTTCCGCCACCAAAAGCATAGCCGTTTAGCATTGCAATAGTTGGCTGTGGAAGATTTTCAATTGCTGAAAAAACTTCACCAATCTTTAATATATTCCGCTTTACTTGTTGGTCAGTCAATGATTTTCGTTCTTTTAGGTCAGCTCCAACACTAAAGGATTTTTCTCCAGCACCTGTGAAAATTACGACGCGTATATCCGGATTTATACGAATAGTTTCCGTGATATCTCCAAGCTCTTGAAGCATGTCATAATTAAATGCATTCAGAGCATCCGGTCTATTGAGTGTCACATATGCAATATTTCCATGTTCTTCATATTGAATAGATTTCATTTTCTCTCCCCTTTTAAAAAAATATCTCCCATACAAAACATATCATTTTACAATTAGTCTGTCATCATTAGGAGATAATTTCAAATATAGGTCGATTTTCCTTTTTTGATTTGATACAATTATGTTATTGACATTCTAAGGATTAGAGGAATTTACGTGGACATTTTTGTTGCGAGACAACCTATTTTTAATAAAAGTGAACATATTTTTGCATATGAATTGCTATATAGGAATGGTTATGATAATTCTTTTCCAATAATAGATGGTGAAACAGCTACTTTAGAAGTGCTAATTCATTCTTTCCTAACGATTGGTATTAATGAACTAGCTGGGGAAAAACTATGTTTTATTAATTTTACTGAAAACTTACTTGAAAAAGAAATGTTCACAAAAATTCCAGAGAATAGAATTGTAGTAGAAATCTTAGAGGATATTCCTATAACCTCTGTTTTGCTTCAAAAAATAAAGGAAATTAAATCTTTGGGCTTTTTAATTGCTTTGGATGATTTTGTCCTCCAAAAAAATATAGCATTATATGGAGAGTTATTTTCGCTCGTTAATTTCATTAAAGTCGATTTTCTTTCAAGCACAGCCACGGAAAGACAAGCAATCGAACGAATAGTAAAAAAAAATTATCCACATATTGTGCTACTAGCGGAAAAAGTTGAGACTCGGGAAAAGTTTTATGAAGCGAAAGCTGCTGGATATGGACTTTTTCAAGGTTATTTCTTTGCTAAGCCTGAAATTATTAAAGGTACAGAGATACCAGCCAACTTGGTACAGTACTTTCGGATTATTAGTCTTCTACGAGACGAATCTTCTTCTATTGAACAGGTAGCAGATGAAATCGAACGTGATGTCTCCCTATCATTTAAAGTATTGAAATTAATTAATTCCCCTGCAGCACGATTGAAATCAAAGGTTCGCTCGATAAAGCAAGCTGTACTAATGCTTGGGTTAGAGGAATTAAATCATTGGTTGTATGTTCTTTTACTTCATGAATCTAAAGCGAATCATTCGGGTGACGGAATGGCGCTAATTGAGGCTTCCTTATTTCGAGCGAAGTTTTGTGAGTTACTTGCGAAAGCTAAAATTGAACCAAATGCGTCAGAATATTTTTTAGTGGGCATGTTTTCCTTAATTGATACGCTCCTTCATCGATCGATGAACCAATTACTCCAGGATTTACCGCTTTCTGATGAGGTAGCAGCAACCCTTTCTGGTAATTCCACGGAAATGACTCCATATTTAGAGTTGGCAATTGCCTGTGATGAGGTTCAATGGGAAGATATGATAGAGGGTGCAACGATACTGAATATCGATAACGATACCTTGAATATCATCTATTTAGAAGCTCGTCGTTGGGCTGCTGAAATATTGAATTAACTACCATTCTTAGAGGTATTTCCCGAGTATTGAGAAAATAATAAGGAAGCATCTTAGTGGTTTGGAGAAGTGTCCGCTCGACTCCTGCGGGAAAAGCGAGACAGACGAGACCCTGCAGGAGCTTGTTAGAGGATGGCAATCTAAGTTCGCCGCGTCCTGCGGCAACGATTGCATGACCAACATCCTGTTGGCCCAAGCGGCTCGGCGCTCGCCCGCGGAAAGCGAGCGGTAAGCTTCGGAAAACCTGATGATATCATATAAAAAAATTGAGTTTGTATACAGTCTGTAACTACCATTCATATAGAATGGTAGTTTTTTTATGAGCAAATGTATTTAATTCATTAAATTGGAAAAAATATTTTTTGTAGATTATTGCATTTTACATTAAAAGTTGTACAATAATATAAGAACAAACGTTCTTGTTGGAAGGAGGATATGATATGCCACTAATACCGGATGAATCTTTACCATACTTAGAAAACATGATCTATCTTCCGATGGTTTTAACCATTTTGGAAAAGGATAGAACCATTTTTGAAAAAGGCCCTTTTAAGCTAAAACGACCTTATATATCTATGGTGGAGAAAGCCGTGAAGCAAGTTCAAAAGGAATTAAAAGAGACACATATTTATATGAAGCGACATAGTATGAAAGTTCTTCGTGGAGAAGGTGATGATATGTTCACTGAGTATGTATTTTTCCATGGTGGTTATGAAGAACATCGTAGGTACTTAAACGTCCGCCTTCGAAATAGAGTAGAAGAACTCATTTCTATGTATTTTGCGCTTGTAGAAAAAACTAGTTGAATTCTAAAAATTATTAGAAGAATATTGATTTCTGGTAGATAAAAATCCCTCATATGACAGGTGACTCATTCTTTTTAAAAAATGGGTATTTAGCAGGTTTGCAAACCCAATTTGTTTGCTTAACGTATTCGCCGAGGTTTCAACAGTAATTGTTTGACCATTCGTTAATAAAACCTTACACATTCCTTCACTTGCATGAAACCCATCAATTGCTTTAAGTGAAAACCAAACATTTAAATCCGATTTTGGTGAAAGTAAAGGTATTAATATACATGGATTTCCATAGTCATGTGCAATAATTATAGGAAGTTTAAGGAAATTTCCGAGTGTTTCTCTGGAAAGGTTTTTTGCTTGTTGAAAAGAGGAGCCATAATAGGAACATGATTGCCTTACTATATCGTAAGGCTTTTTACCTACTAATATAGTTTCCCCTGAAATATTAGTAACCTTTGTATAAACTTTGTTGTTTATTCGGACTGGCTGTAGAACTGCAGTTTCAAATGAAACGAGGAAGGATTTATCTTTTATTATTTTCATCGTATTTTCCCACTCCTTAGTAGTTTATACATCAATTATAGTTAAATATGGAAATAAAGCAATCTAATATAACGAATTTTCTAAAAATTTTAAACTAATGTTAAAATCATAATTTTCTCAAAATGATTGCATCTCTTGTTTTACTTTTATATAATGAAAAAAAGACATCGGGGTGATCAGAGATGGACAAACAATATTCATACGCAGATTTCTTAAAAGCAATGGGACAAACAGGAAAAGAAAGCTCTGCAGAAAAATTGTTAAACGAAATTTATCTTGATATGTTTTTAAACATAATTCACCGGGAACAAAGTAGTTTTAGATTATTGCAGTTAATTGATGACGCATTAGACCAAAAAGATAAGAATGCATTCATAGAGTATACGAATGCATTACAACAATTGCAAAGTATAAAGTAAAACCAAAGCCGCTTTTGCAGAGCGGCTTTTTTTTATGATTGAAATTGATTTAAAATTCGATTTATTTCTACAGAAATTCTTGTAAACTTATTTATTAAGTAAGGAGATAGAAGCTTACCGGGATCAGGATCTTCTGCCGCTTGGTTTATTCAACAAAACAAAATGCCTGGAATCACATTAGAAATATCATCGTATATAGGTGAGAATCCAGTACCACTTGAAAAATGGGATGCTATCTGGAGACAAAATAATAAAGTAGGCTTGTATTTAGCCTTAGAGGCATCAAAAAGATAATGTTAAAATAACTAGTAATACCGCTTGTTTGAAGCGGTTTTTCTTTTTTATGAAAAAACATACGTTCGTTTTATTCGTGTTGAAAAAGATAGTGTGTTAAACTGAAAATATTCAAGTTATGGGAGGCTATCATATGGATCAAATTTTTGATTTGCAAGCTCCGTATAAGCCAGCGGGGGATCAAATAGAAGCAATTAAAGAATTAGTAGAAGGGGTTCAGAAAGGGGAAAAACATCAAACATTACTTGGTGCTACAGGAACAGGAAAAACATTTACTATTTCAAATGTAATTCAACAGATTAATAAACCAACACTGGTAATGGCACATAATAAAACCCTTGCAGGACAACTTTATAGTGAGTTTAAAGAGTTCTTTCCTAACAACGCAGTGGAATACTTCGTTAGTTATTATGATTATTTTCAACCTGAGGCGTATGTGCCACAAACAGATACGTATATTGAAAAAGATTCGAGCATAAACGAAGAAATTGATAAGCTTCGTCACTCGGCAACATCTTCCTTATTCGAAAGGAAAGATGTCATCATTATCGCATCTGTTTCATGTATTTATGGTCTCGGTAATCCTGAAGAATATAGAGAAATGGTCGTATCTCTGAGATCGGGGATGGAAATTGAGCGGAATCAGTTGCTTCGAAAGTTAGTTGACATTCAATATGAAAGAAACGATATAAATTTCACACGCGGTACATTCCGTGTTCGTGGAGATGTAGTAGAGATCTTCCCGGCATCAAGAGATGAAAGATGTCTAAGAGTAGAGTTTTTTGGGGATGAAATAGACCGTATTCGAGAAGTGGATGCGTTAACAGGAGAAATATTAGCAGAACGAGAGCACGTCGCTATATTTCCCGCATCTCACTTCGTTACACGCGAGGAAAAAATGCGTCTTGCCATTGAAAATATTGAAAAAGAATTAGAAGAGCAACTTAAATTATTACGTAATGAAGACAAATTATTAGAGGCGCAAAGATTAGAGCAACGTACAAACTACGATTTAGAAATGATGAGAGAGATGGGTTTTTGTTCCGGAATTGAAAACTATTCACGTCATCTTACATTGCGTGAAGCAGGGGCTACCCCTTACACTCTATTAGATTATTTTCCGAAAGACTTTTTACTCGTTGTAGATGAAAGTCATGTTTCATTACCTCAAGTAAGAGGAATGTTTAATGGTGACCAGGCAAGAAAATCGGTACTTGTAAATTATGGTTTTCGATTACCTTCAGCGTTAGACAATCGTCCACTTACTTTTAATGAATTCGAAGATCATGTGAATCAAGCGATTTATGTATCTGCGACTCCAGGACCATATGAAATTGAGCATACCCCTGAAATGGTTGAGCAAATTATTCGACCAACAGGACTACTCGATCCAGTCATCACAGTAAAACCAATTGAAGGTCAAATAGATGACTTGATCAATGAAATCCATGAGCGTTCCGCGAAAAATGAACGGGTGTTAATTACTACATTAACGAAGAAAATGTCCGAGGATTTGACAGATTATCTGAAAGAAATAGGGATAAAAGTTCAATATCTTCACTCAGAAGTGAAAACATTAGAACGAATCGAGATTATACGAGAACTTCGTTTAGGGACATATGATGTATTGATAGGAATAAACTTGCTTCGAGAAGGAATTGATATCCCAGAAGTATCCCTTGTTGCTATTTTAGATGCGGATAAGGAAGGATTTTTACGATCCGAACGTTCTTTAATTCAAACGATTGGACGAGCTGCCCGAAATTCAAATGGTGAAGTCATTATGTACGCGGATAAAATGACTGACTCTATGAAAAAAGCAATCGATGAAACAAAACGCCGTAGAACCATTCAAATGGAATACAATGAGAAACATGGTATTACACCGAAAACGATTGAGAAAAAGATTCGGGAAGTTATTCGTGCTTCTCAAGTTGCAGAAGAAGAAGGAACGTATGCACAAAAGTTAACAAGTGGAAAAACGTTAACAAAAGAAGAAAAAGCAGCATTATTAACGAATCTCGAAAAAGAAATGAAGGATGCTGCAAAAGCGCTTAACTTTGAACGTGCTGCAGAATTACGTGATGCAATCCTCGAACTAAAGCTGGAAGGATGAAGAGTGTGAAAAACCAAGAAATAATTATACAAGGTGCTCGAGCAAATAACTTAAAAAATATAAGTCTAAAAATACCGAGAGATAAGCTTGTTGTAATGACAGGCTTGTCCGGCTCCGGAAAATCCTCTTTAGCATTCGATACGATTTATGCGGAAGGGCAAAGACGCTATGTAGAGTCTCTTTCTTCTTACGCACGTCAGTTTTTAGGACAAATGGATAAACCAGATGTAGATGTGATAGAAGGATTGTCGCCAGCTATTTCTATAGACCAGAAGACGACAAGTAAAAACCCTCGTTCAACTGTCGCTACTGTCACAGAAATATATGATTATATGCGACTTTTGTATGCGCGTGTGGGAAAACCGATTTGTCCTAACCATGGAATAGAAATTAGTTCTCAAACGATTGAGCAGATGGTCGATCGTTTGAGCGAATATCCTGAAAAAACTCGAATGCAAGTATTAGCTCCAATTGTGTCTGGTAGAAAAGGTACGCATGTAAAACTGTTGGAAGATATGAAAAAGCAAGGGTATGTACGTGTAAGAATAGATGGGGAATTAATCGATTTAGATGATGATATTAATTTAGATAAAAATAAAAAGCATAATATTGAAGTAGTTATCGACCGTATCGTAATGAAAGAAGGCGTTGCTGCTCGTTTAAGTGATTCACTTGAATCAGCACTTCGATTGGCCGATGGAAGAGTAATGATTGATGTGATGGAGCACGAGGAAGTATTATTTAGTGAGCACCATGCTTGTCCAATTTGTGGATTTTCAATTGGTGAGTTAGAGCCACGTATGTTTTCATTCAACAATCCTTTCGGGGCATGTCCTGACTGTGACGGTTTAGGGACAAAATTGGAAGTGGATCCTGATCTAGTTGTACCCGATAAAAGTCTCACATTAAGCGAAGGGGCTATACTTGCGTGGCAGCCAACGAGTTCACAGTACTACCCGAAATTATTAGAAGCTGTATGTAAACATTACAAAATTAAAATGAATGTACCGGTAGAAAAATTACCGATAGACCAGTGGAATAAAATAAAGTATGGCTCTGGTACAGATAAAATTCGTTTTCGATATGAAAATGAATTTGGACAAGTAAGAGACAATTCTATTCAATTTGAAGGTGTCTTGGCAAATGTTGAGAGACGTTATAAGGATACATCTTCAGATTACATTAGAGAACAAATGGAAAAATATATGGGACAACATGATTGTCCGACTTGTAAGGGATATCGATTAAAAGCAGAAACACTTGCAGTTAAAGTTAATTCCATGCATATAGGCCAATTAACAGAGTTTTCTATTGAAGAGGCAAATAAATTTTTCAATGAGTTAACACTATCAGAAAAGGATATGCAAATTGCAAAATTAGTTTTAAGAGAGATTAATGAACGATTAGGCTTCCTAGATAATGTTGGTCTTGATTATTTAACATTGAACCGAGCATCGGGAACACTATCAGGTGGGGAAGCACAACGAATTCGTCTTGCAACTCAAATTGGATCGAGACTTTCCGGAGTTTTATATATATTGGATGAGCCTTCCATTGGTTTACATCAGCGTGATAATGATCGATTAATTGATACATTAAAAAATATGCGTGACATTGGTAATACGCTTATTGTTGTTGAACATGACGAAGATACAATGCTGGCTGCAGATTATTTAATCGATGTTGGACCTGGCGCTGGGATCCATGGTGGGGAAATAGTAGCCGCAGGGACTCCAGAACAAGTAATGAAAAACAATAAATCACTAACAGGTCAATATTTAAGTGGGAAGAAATTTATCCCCTTACCAACAGAGAGAAGAAAGCCAGATGGACGATACATTAAAATTAAAGGCGCTTCCGAAAATAACTTGAAAAATGTAAATGTGGATATTCCATTAGGCGTCTTTGTAGCTGTAACAGGCGTATCTGGATCAGGCAAAAGTACGCTAGTGAATGAAATTCTTTATAAATCGTTAGCACAAAAGATTAATCGATCCAAAGTTAAGCCAGGGGCTAATAAGAGTATAGAAGGAATTGAGCAATTGGAGAAAGTGATTGATATAGATCAGTCTCCAATCGGACGTACACCAAGGTCAAATCCTGCTACTTATACTGGGGTATTTGATGATATTCGAGATTTATATGCAACAACAAATGAAGCTAAAGTAAGAGGATATAAAAAAGGAAGATTTAGTTTTAACGTGAAAGGTGGACGCTGTGAAGCGTGTCGCGGAGACGGAATAATTAAAATTGAAATGCACTTTTTACCTGACGTTTACGTACCTTGTGAGGTATGTCATGGTAAACGTTATAATCGTGAAACCCTTGAAGTACAATACAAAGGAATAAATATTGCAGAAGTATTGGATATGACAGCTGAAACTGCCTATGCATTTTTTGAAAACCATCCGAAAATTAGCCGTAAAATAAAGACTATTGTAGATGTCGGGCTCGGTTATATGAAATTAGGTCAATCGGCTACAACATTATCCGGAGGAGAAGCGCAAAGAGTGAAGCTTGCTTCCGAATTGCATAAACGTTCCAACGGAAAGTCGTTTTATATATTGGATGAACCTACGACTGGGTTACATATCGATGATATTGCCCATCTTCTAGAGGTCCTTCAGCGTTTAGTTGAAAATGGAGACACCGTACTTCTTATTGAACATAATTTAGATGTTATTAAGACTGCAGACTATATGATTGATATAGGACCAGAGGGAGGAGATAAAGGAGGAACCATAATAGGTGTTGGTACGCCAGAAAAAATTGCTGAAATAAAAGATTCTTACACAGGTAAGTATTTAAAAACAATTTTGGAACGTGATCGAAAAAGAATGGATGAAGTAGTGTCCAAAGCATCTAAAAAGAAAAAAGAGACAGTTAAATCCAATTGAAACCTTTTATTCCCTGAATCGTATAGGTAGAGTACAGACTTTTAACTTAAAAGGAGGCCATTCACAATGCAAGAAGAACGCAAACGTATTTTAGATATGGTTGAAAATGGTACTATCACTGCTCAAGAAGCTTTAGGTCTATTAGAGGTACTTGGCAAACAAACAGCTCCAGAAGTAAAAGCAGAACCACAACATCAGGGTTATGAACAAGGTAGAACACAGCAAAAGCAACAAAACTCCGATTTCATAGAAGACTTAAAAAGAGATTTTAACGTAATGGGAGAACGCTTCATGCAGTTCATGCAAGGAACAGTCGATAAAATTAGGGATATTGATTTTGAAATGCCTTTCGGTGAGCCGGTTGTATTTCAAGAAAAATTAGCGCTTGAGCAAGCACAATTTGAGGATATATCCATTGATATTGCGAATGGTAAAATCGATATTTATCCTACAGAAGAAGAATCTACACATGCAGACGTAACAGTTAAGACATATAAGAATTCTTCCGAAGAAGAGGCTAAAAATCGTTTTCAAAACGATTTTCTGTTTAAAACAGAAGGAAATAAATTGCGTATATATAGTGATATGAAAACGACATCTGTTCAAGTTACATTATTTGTGCCTAAAAAAGCTTACAACGATATTTCGGCACGTTTATTTAATGGTGACTTTGGTGCCAAGAGCCTAGAAGTAAAAACACTTAAAGTGAAAACGACAAATGGAAAAGTAAATCTAGATGATATACAGATAGGCAAGGCAGACATTGAAACAGTAAATGGTTCCGTGCAAGTTCAAAACATCGAGGGTGAATCAGTTGAAGTTGAGACGATTAATGGTCGTATTTATGTAGATGGAAAATTGAAGGAACTCGAAGGATCTTCAGTCAGTGGACATGTTATCTTAACTACGAAAGATAAAGAAGCTCGTAAAATCGAAGGCACTGCTGTTGCAGGTACTGTAGAATTATATGTTAGAAAAGATGTATCGTTAAAAGGAGAAGTTACTTCTCAATTAGGAAAAATTGATGTACAACTATTTGATGTAACTCAGCTAAACCAATCGGAGCAATTGTTAAATAAGAAAGTTGGTTTTACAAAAATAGTAGATTCCGAAGCAGATCCACTTAGAGTATCTGGAGATGCCAAAACAGGAACAATCCTTGTACGCTATACAGTAGAAGGTGAATAAAAGAAAAGCTGACAGAAGAATTTATTTCTTCCGTCAGCTTTTTTTCTTATAATCTGACTTGTTTTAGCACCGTGCTATACGTAGTCAAAAGGCAGTTGCCTAATTGGTATCATAAATTATTTTGATTTTTTGTCCATTTTATTGGTTTGGAGAAGTGTCAGCTTACTTTAGCGGGAAAAGCGAGAAGACTGTCGAGATCCTGCAGGAGCGTAGCGAGGGCACTGAAAAAGTCTATAGTATTTGACTTTACTAATAATGTCGTCCGATAAATAAGAAAATCGTTGAAACGGCTCCCTTTCCGCGGGCGTTGCCTTAGCCTCCTCGCTGCGCTGCGGGGTCTTCGGCTAACGTTATTCCCGCAGGAGTGTCACCTTTTTCAACGATTTTCTATAAATACTATTTGAATAAATGTAAGTGAAAAAAATTCACTCTGTTAATGGCATGATGATTTACTAATTAAAAAGCGGATAATAGTTAATTGTAGTGGAAGGCGGCGACTCCAGCCGGAATAGCATGAGCTGAAGACCCTGGACTGAGCGTAGCGAGGGAAGCGGCTGAAGCCATGCCGGCGGAACGCGTCCGCCTGGAACGGAAATTAACGGGTCCAAAACAAAAAAGTGAGTATGTGAACGAAATGTCGTTACATACTCACTAAGAGATACCTTTTCAGTCCCTTCTTCAGATGGGACCTTTGTTATTATTTTATATCCAACGTAGAATTGCAAAGGCAATTGCTTTTGCGCAAAGTATTCTATATAACCTTGATTGAAGTAATGTTGCTTCTATTTTATTTGTCATAAAACCACATTCCACTAACACTGCAGGCATTTTTGTGTCGCGAAGAACTGCAAAATCAGCTTGTTTTACTCCACGGTTTTTGCCTTTTGAAAGAGAACATAATGAATCCTGAATATACTTTGCAAGTAACTTAGATTGTTCCGAAGGTCTTGTATACGTAAATGTTTCAATACCGCTCGTGTTATTCCAGGTAGTGCCAAATGCATTAGCATGTATTGAAATAAATACGTCCACTCCAAGTTTATTGGCAAGTGTAGTCCTTTCATGAAGGGCAACATCTAAATTGCCTAGATGACTTACCAAAACGATCAACCCACAATCCTCTAATTCCTTTTTTAGGAAACCCACAACAGCCGCATTAAATTCAAATTCCTTCATTTTCCCATCTGGTGTCCTTTTTCCAATTGTATCTGGTCCGTGGCCAGCATCTAGCATAATTTTCATAAATGAATCTCTCCCTTCTTTAAATAAATAGAAGAAGAAAAGATAAATGGATACTAATAAATATAGTAATCATGCTAAAATAAGAACTATGTGAGAAATAGTAGCGAGAAAGGGGTCTCAAAATATGGCACATGTGACGACAAAGGACGTAAAAGAAAAGTTCAACCTCACATTAATTAGTGGAGAAGAAGGTATAGGTCGGCATATTGCATTAAGTGATATATCACGACCTGGAATAGAAATGGCAGGTTATTTTACACATTACCCATCTAATCGCATTCAACTATTAGGAAAAACAGAAATTTCCTTTTTTCAGCTATTAGAACGAAATGAAAAAGAAGAGCGTATGAAAAAGCTCTGTGCTCCTGATACGCCAGTAATTATCGTTTCACACGGTATGGAAGTTCCAGAAGAATTAATAGAAGCTTCCAATCAAAATTCTGTTCCAGTACTAACTACTAGTATGGCTACAACTCGATTTTCGAGTATGCTAACTAACTTTTTAGAAAGTATGCTTGCACCTACTACAGCAGTTCATGGTGTATTAGTTGATATATATGGAGTCGGCGTATTAATTACTGGTAAAAGTGGTGTTGGGAAAAGTGAGACAGCCCTTGAGCTCGTGAAGAGAGGTCATCGACTAGTTGCCGATGATTGTGTGGAAATTCGTCAAGAAGGTGAAGATACACTAGTTGGTAGTGCTCCAAAACTAATTGAGCATCTTTTAGAAATACGAGGGCTAGGCATAATTGATATTATGACTATGTTCGGGGCTAGTGCAATCCGTACATATAAGCGTATTACATTAGTAATTGATCTAGAATTATGGGATGCCGAAAAAACGTATGAGCGGCTTGGACTAGAAGAAGAGAAAATGGAAATATTTGATACAGCAATAACAAAGCTAACCGTACCAGTTCGACCAGGTCGAAACTTGGCAGTAATAATTGAAGTAGCGGCGATGAACCATCGATTAAAACGAATGGGCGTCAATGCTGCAGAAGACTTTGCGAAACGATTAGATGATGTAATTAGTCAAAATGGAGAAAATGAATATTAATCAAACGATTGAAAGGAGTTTCATATGAATTTATTACAGGCTATCGATCCAATAGCTTTTTCGCTTGGACCATTAGAAGTTAGATGGTACGGAGTGATAATTGCGTTTGGGATTATACTTGCGTTTATAGTAGCACAACGTGAGATGGTGAAGCGTGGTTTTCATCCAGAGTACTTAACGGATTTATTAATTTGGGCTGTTCCTTTAGCAATAGTTGGGGCAAGAATATACTATGTGATATTTAAGTGGGATTTCTATAGTCAAAATCCAGAAAAAATTATTCAAATTTGGAATGGAGGAATAGCAATTCATGGTGCTTTAATAGCTTCATTTTTAACTGCTTATTTCTTTACGAAAAAAAGGGGTACTTCTTTTTGGAAGGTTACAGATGTTGTAGCTCCTAGTTTATTAATCGGCCAAGCAGTTGGACGTTGGGGTAATTTTATGAATCAGGAAGCACACGGAGGGGAAGTAACGAGAACTTTCTTAGAAAACTTGATGCTACCAAACTGGATAATAGAGCAAATGTACATAGATGGTAAATACTATCATCCGACATTTTTATACGAATCCGTCTGGAATTTTATTGGAGTAATAATATTAATTTCACTTCGTAAAGTAAATTTACGACGTGGAGAAATTTTCTTATTGTATATCATCTGGTATTCTGTAGGGCGTTTCTTTATTGAGGGTATGAGAACGGATAGTCTTTATTTGATTGGGGATTTAAGAACTGCTCAAGTCGTTTCACTACTAGGCATTATCATAGCATTAAGTTTAATTGTTTATAGAAGAATTACTGTTAAGCCTGTGGTGCATTATTTAGATAAGTAAGGAAAGTAGGGAAAGGGTTGGAAATTTTAAAAAGGGGTTTATTAGCTGGGCTTAAAACTACATGGACTTTAAGTAAGATAATATTTCCTATCACATTACTTGTCGTCATATTGCAATATACACCCATTTTTCCTTGGATTATTCAGGTCATTTCTCCATTTATGGAACTTATCGGTTTACGTGGAGAGGCGGCAATTCCGCTAGTCCTTGGAAATGGTCTAAATCTATATGCTGCAATTGGCGGAATTCTTTCATTAGAACTGACTGTAAAAGAGGTATTTATATTAGCCACAATGCTTTCTTTTTCTCATAATATTTTTATTGAAACGGGTGTTGCGCTTCGAGTAGGAGTAAAACTGTGGATCGTATTAGTTGTTCGATTTGGGTTAGCGATACTTTCTGCTGTTATTATTAATTTGGTATGGCAGGGTGGCGGAGAGATAGCTAAATATGGCATAACTACTGCAACTCAGCAGATTCCAGATGGCTGGTTAGAAATAGTGATCTTGGGCTTACAAAAAGCGACGTTCGGCGTCTTGCAATTGGCGATAATTGTAATACCGTTAATGGTAATTATTCAGTTTTTAAAGGAAAAAGGTTATTTACAAAAATTCTCAGAAATGATAGGTCCATTTACAAAAATAATTGGATTAAAACCAAATGCCTCCTTAACTATAGTTATAGGATTAGTTATGGGGTTAGCAATTGGAGCTGGGATAATGATTCAAGCAGTAAAAGAAGATGGTGTAAGTAAAAAGGATGCAACGATTGCTTTTATTTTCTTAGTTGCTTGTCATGCTGTGATTGAAGATACATTAATCTTTATTCCATTAGGAATTCCAATACTACCATTATTTTTAGTTCGAATTACGACAGCATTCGTCTTAACGATTATTGTAGCTTATTTATGGAATAAAGTGGAGCAGACAAAACAAGAGGAAGTGGCGGCACAATCATGAGAGATGCCTATAAAGCTTTACTATTCGATTTTGATGGTACACTACTAAATACAAACGAACTTATTATCGAAACATTTTTACATGTTTTAGGAGAAAAATTTCCTGGGAAATATAATAGAGACAGCGTTTTGCCTTTTTTAGGGCCTACTTTAGTAGAATCTTTCAATACAATTGACCCTAATCTAACGGAAGCACTTATTGAAGCCTACAGATCATGGAATATACAAATGCATGACCAAATGGCGATCCCTTTTGATGGAGTTGTAGATACACTGTATAAATTGAAAGAAGAAGGTTACAAATTAGCTATCGTGTCGACAAAAAGACGAGTTATGATTGATAGAGGCATTAAGCTGATGCAATGTGAAAATGTATTCGACACAATTGTGGGTATAGATGATGTTAAACAACCAAAACCAGACCCCGAACCAATTGAACTGGCCCTTAAGAGACTAAATGTAAAAAAAGAGGATTCTCTAATGATTGGTGACAATTTACATGACATAGTTGGAGGCCAGAGGGCTGGGGTAGATACTGCTGCAGTTGCATGGTCCTTAAAAGGAGAAGCCTTTTTAGCTACTTTTCTTCCTACTTATATGATACATCATATAAGTGATTTGCTAATTATTGCGAAGGGGCAAAGAGTATGAGAAAGACTGAAAGGTATCCGGTGAGTGGAGCGAATTCCTTGTGGCATGTGTACGATACAGTTCCATTTTGGAAAGTTGTTAAAAATTTTATTTTTATCCAAGCAGCACGGTACTCTCCATTTTTAAGTTGGAAAAACTTCTTTTATCGTACCTTTTTAAAGATGAAAGTCGGGAATGAGACTTCTTTTGCTTTAATGGTTATGGTGGATGTGATGTTTCCAGAGCGTATTAAAGTTGGTGATAATTCCATCATTGGGTACAATACAACGATTTTAGCACATGAATATTTAATAGACGAATATCGTATTGGTGATGTTATTATTGGCGATCGAGTGTTGATTGGTGCCAATTCTACGATTTTACCTGGAGTGACAATTGGTAATGATGCAATCGTATCGGCTGCAACGCTTGTAAATAGTGATGTGCCAGAAGGATGCTTTGTTGGAGGAAATCCGATGCGCATTATTTACACGAAAGAAGAAATGTTAGAACGCAATAGATGAAATAGAAAAGCTATTCTAATTAGACAGTAGGCTCTAGTTGAATGGCTTTTTTTATACATAAAAAAGTGAAGTGTGTTGACGAATGGTTTAAAATAAGATAAAATTTAAATAATTTATCGTATTAGTACTCTAGTGTATTAAAGTGAACTTAGGAGTGAACAACATGAGTAAAATTCAAATGTTTGAGAAACCTTTAGGAATGCGAGACTCATTCCCTGAAGTGTATGAACAGAAAGAATATATACGTTCTATAGCGAGAGACTTTATTCGAAACAAAGGATATGACTTTATTAAAACGCCATCAGTGGAGTATTTTGAGACGATAGGAAGAGCCTCTGCTATTGATGAGTCCTCTCTTTTTAAATTGGTAGACAATCAAGGGGAAATGCTTGTATTACGGCCAGATATGACTACACCGATTGCGAGAATTGCGGCTGCAAAACTATTAAAGGAAAAAAATCCATTACGATTAGCCTACTATGCAAATGTATTTCGTGCACAGCAAAGAGAAGGTGGAAGACCAGCTGAATTTGAACAGTTGGGGCTCGAGTTAATCGGTGATTTTAGTGCTTATGGTGATAGCGAAATCATACATACAGCAGTAGAACTTGTGAAAGAACTTGGTGTGGAGAGTTTTCGTATTACAATTGGAAACGCTGGATTGTTAACTGCGATATTGAAAAATAATACTGATACAGAAAAACAAGTAGATTCGTTGCGACAACTGTTAGTCGAAAAGAACTTTGTAGGTTTTGAACAGAAGTTAGAGGACTTAGAGTTACAACAAAATCAAAAAGAGAATCTTACGAATTTGATTGAATATACGGTGGAATCTAAAGCTTTAGAGGAGTTTCGTCAATTTTTAACAAATGACCAACAGTACTTAATGGATCAAGTAGATCAACTTCGAGATTTACTAGAGTTGCAATTAAGTGATATTTCCATTGTATCCTTCGATTTTACACTAACTAGTCATATGAGCTATTACACAGGTATGCTTTTTGAAATCCATGCTGCAGGAAGTGGTTTTCCTATTGGCAATGGCGGAAGATACGATGCGTTATTTAATCATTTTAATGAAAAAGTTGGGGCTACTGGATTTGGAATTAGAGTAGATAGACTTTTAGAGGTTCTACCTAAAAATGAACTTAAAGAAAAGCATACGTTAATTTTATTTCAAGAGGGACTTTATTCAAAAGCTAGTGAACTTGCAGAAGAACGAAGAAATAAAGCGGAACGAGTTACGCTTCAATATATGGGAAGTGTAAATGATATTGATGCATATATAAAGACATTTGATGATGTTATTAGTGTCTCAGAAGGTGGTTCTTTACGTGAATGATTTAACGATTGCAATGCCAAAAGGGCGCATTTTTGAAGAAGCATATGAATTATTTGTTGAAGCAGGATTTGATTTGCCAAAAGAAATTAATGATTCTAGGAAGTTGATTGTAGAAGCTCCTAACGAAAATATAAAATTTATATTAGCAAAACCAATGGATGTGCCTGTTTATGTGGAGCATGGGGTTGCAGACATCGGAATTGCTGGAAAAGATGTATTATTAGAACAGCATCGGGATGTCCATGAATTACTCGATTTATATATAAGCAAATGCTATATAGCAACAGCAGGGCTACCTAACACTCAAATGAATGAGATTGCTCCAAGAGTAGCAACGAAATACCCGACAATTGCCACTAATTTTTATAAAGAAAAAGGAGAGCAAGTGGAGATTATCGAGCTTAATGGTTCTATAGAGTTAGCCCCAATGATTGGTTTAGCAGATAGAATTGTCGATATAGTTTCTACTGGTCAAACGTTAAAAGAAAATGGACTAGTGGAATATGAAAAAATTGTTGAAATCTCTTCTCGATTAATTGTTAACCCAGTGAGCTATCGTGTGAAACGCGAAAGAATAAAAGAGTTCGTTGCACAATTAAAAAATGAATTACATAAAAGGTAGGGAATCTTATGCAAATTGCTAAGCTTTCGGATTCAATTTCATTACAACGTTCAGTGGAACAGGCAAATGTTGATCATGTAACTACAGTTCGTGAAGTAATTGATCAGGTCCGAATAAATGGAGACAAAGCTCTTTTTAATTATACCGAGAAATGGGACGGAGCAAAGCTTACGTGCCTAAGAGTAACTGAGGAAGAGGTTGAGGAAGCATTTGCTAGTTTTGATTCACAGTTAATAAAAGATTTAGAGGAAGCAGCAGCAAATATTCGTGCATTCCATTTGCAACAAGTACGTCAAAATATTGATTTTCCATTGGCAAAGAGCTCTTATATACAATATAAAATTACACCACTAGATGCAGTAGGATTATATGTACCAGGTGGAACTGCTGCCTACCCATCATCTGTTTTGATGAATGCCATACCAGCGATTGTAGCTGGAGTTAAACGTGTGGTAATCGTTTCCCCACCATCGAAAGAAGGTAAGCTTCCTGCTTCTGTACTGGTAGCAGCAAAGATTGCTGGAATAACAGAAATATATAAGGTCGGAGGAGCTCAGGCGATTGCTGCTCTAGCATATGGGACGGAAAGTATCCGAGCAGTAGATAAAATTACTGGACCAGGAAACAGCTATGTTGCACTTGCAAAAAGAGAAGTATTCGGAAAAGTAGCGATTGATATGATTGCTGGACCGAGTGAAATAGCGATTATTGCCGATGAGACAGCTTTTGCAGATGAAGTAGCTTCTGATTTATTAGCACAAGCGGAGCATGATCGATTTGCCAGTGCTGTTTTAGTTACAACGAGTGTAAGACTAGCAAAAGAAGTAGCGGATGAAGTAGAAACACAGTTAAAACAATTGCCTCGAGAAGAGATTGCAAGAGGGTCTATTGAAAATTTTGGTCGTATTTATATTGCAGAATCATTAGGGCAAGCAGTAGAAGCTGTTAATGAGCTTGCACCAGAGCATTTAGAGATAATGACAGAGCAGCCAGAAGTGATTAGTGAACAAATAAAACATGCTGGTGCGATTTTTGTTGGAAGATTTAGTAGTGAGCCGGTTGGTGATTATTTCGCCGGAACGAACCATGTGCTTCCTACAAATAGTACTGCAAGATTCTCAAGTGGACTATGCGTTGATGATTTTATTAAGAAGACAAGCGTTGTGTATTACTCAGAGGAAATGTGGCAGGAGCAATACCCAAAAATTGCTCGTTTAGCAAGACTGGAGCAATTGGAGGGACATGCACGATCGGTAGAATCAAGAAGTTGGAAAAAGGGGGATTCAAATTGACGAATAATAGAATTGCTAAAATTGAACGAATGACAAATGAAACAAAAGTTTTTGTTGAAATAGCTCTAGATGGAGAGGGAAAAGCAGTTATTGATACTGGTGTTCCTTTTATGGACCATATGCTTGATTTGTTTACAAAGCACGGTCTATTCAATACAACGATAAAAGCAAATGGCGATACACATATTGATGATCATCATACAACAGAAGATATTGGAATTGTACTTGGACAGGCTGTTAAAGAAGCTTTAGGTGATAAAAAAAGTATTAAACGATATGGAAATGCATTTGTTCCAATGGATGATGCTTTAGCACAAGTAGTGATAGATATCTCCAATCGTCCACATTTAGAATTCCGTGCACAATTTCCAACACAAAAAGTCGGAAATTTTGATACAGAGCTTGTGCATGAGTTCTTATGGAAGTTTGCTTTAGAAGCACGTATGAATGTCCATGTCATTGTCCACTATGGTACAAATACACATCATATGATTGAAGCAATCTTCAAAGCACTAGCTCGTGCCATTGATGACGCAATCACAAAGGATGAGCGTGTCAAAGGCGTTCCTTCCACAAAAGGATTACTTACATAAAAAAGCGCAAGGCGTCTAAAAAGGGAGAGTACAGCATGACATCCATTCAAGTATATCCAGCCATTGATATGAAAGGCGGAAAATGTGTCCGCTTATATCAAGGGGATTATGAGCAAGAAACTATTTATGGAGATTCTCCATACGATATGGCTAAAAAGTTTGCAGATGAAGGGGCAACCTGGATTCATCTAGTAGATTTAGATGGTGCGAAGGATGGCGAAAAAATACATGCAAATGAAGTCATTCGGATTGCAAAGGAACTTCCCGTAAGTGTTCAAATTGGGGGAGGTATTCGTTCGAAAGTGGATGTTCAATTTTATTTAGAAAATGGGGTTAACCGTGTCATTATTGGTAGTCTAGCCATTGCTCAACCTGAACTCGTAGCGGATTTAATCGAAGAATTTGGTGGAGACAGAATTGTAATAGGCTTAGATGCGAAAGATGGAATGGTAGCAACACATGGTTGGCTAGAAACGTCTTCTCAATCTGCTGTAGAAGTGGGTCAGTATTTTGCTTCAAAAGGGGCTAAACATGTTATTTTCACAGATATAGCGACGGATGGAACGCTTCAAGGGCCAAACTTAGCAGCAAACAAAGAGCTTGCAGAAGCTACAGGTCTTTCAGTGATCGTTTCCGGGGGCATAAGTTCACTTGAAGATCTTGGAGAAGTCGCAAGGTTGGCAAAAGATACAACAGTGAGTGGTGTTATTACAGGTAAAGCATTATACAATAATCGCTTTACACTAACGGAAGCTTTGCAGGAGGTAACAAAGTGGTAAAGAAAATTATTCCTTGTTTAGATGTGAAAGATGGACGAGTTGTCAAAGGCATCCAATTTGTTCAATTAAGAGATGCTGGCGATCCTGCAGAGCTTGCGGTTTTTTATGATAAAGAAGGAGCAGATGAGTTAGTATTTTTAGATATTTCTGCTTCTGTCGAAGGACGAGAAACAATGATTGATGTCGTAAAAAAAACGGCAGCCCAAATTTCTATTCCTCTAATTGTTGGAGGGGGAATACGTACAGTAGACAATATGCAGCAACTATTAGAGGCTGGAGCAAGTAAAATTTCCATTAATACTACTGCAATTAGTAATCCATCTGTGATTACAGAGGGAGCAAAAACATTTGGCTCCAATAAAATCATTGTCGCTATCGATGTAAAATGGTCTAAAGACGAGCAAGAGTGGTTTGTCTACACCCATGGCGGTCAAAAGAAAACAGATTGGAAAGCAGTCGATTGGGCAAAAGAAGTAGAAAAACTTGGAGCTGGAGAAATTTTACTTACGAGTATGGACCGTGATGGAGAAAAGGATGGCTATGATATTGCCATAACAAAGCTTGTAAAGGATGCGGTATCAATTCCTGTTACCGCTAGCGGAGGAGCTGGTAATGTGGAACATATATTAGCAGCATTTACAGAAGCAAACGCTGATGCTGCACTCGCAGCTTCCATCTTTCATTTTAAAGAAACTAGTGTACGTGAAGTGAAAAATTACGTTCGTGAAAGAGGAGTAGATGTAAAATGACAAATTTAAAATTTGATGAAAAGGGTCTTATTCCTGTGATAGTTCAACATGCTATTACAAGAGAAGTTTTAACCCTTGCTTATATGAATGAAGAAGCATATACAAAAACAGTAGAAACAAAGGAAACTTGGTTTTTTAGCAGAAGTAGACAAGAATTATGGCATAAAGGAGAAACTTCAGGAAATACGCAACAAGTTATTTCTATTCGTTCAGATTGCGATTCAGATGCGTTAGTAGTAGAAGTTTTGCCTACTGGTCCTGCTTGTCATACAGGAGAAGAAACTTGCTTTCATAATACTCTAGAAAAATTGGACAATACAGTTGGATACAATGTTATTACATCCTTAATTAATATTATTGAGGAAAGAGAACAAACGATGCCAGAGGGTGCATATACTACTTATTTATTTGAAAAAGGCGTAGATAAAATATGTAAAAAGGTTGGAGAAGAATCTGCTGAAGTCATCATTGCTTCTAAAAACAATGATTCGGAGGAATTAAAGTGGGAAGCGGCAGATCTACTTTATCACTTGCTTGTTTTATTACAAAACCAAAAAGTTAGCTTTTACGATTTACTACAAGTGCTTCAAAAGAGACATGAAAGTAAAAAACAAAAATAACAAATTAAGTAGTAGTTTTTGTAATTAATATAAAACACATAAAAAACTACTGTTTATGATATACTGAGGGATATACTAATAAGGGACGTTACATACGTTCCTTATTATTTTTCGGAGGTTATCTTGAATAAAAAACGTAAAAATGATCTAAAAGAAAATATTATTTCGTTTTTGCCAAATGGCGATTACTACTATAAAAAAGCATTAGGCGAACTACAAAAAGAGCAATATAATAAAGCACATAAATATTTGAAAAGAGCGGTTGAATTAAGTCCAAATGACGCATCTATCTTATTACAATACGCAATACTACAGATGGAATTAGATAATTTTGATAAGGCACATGAACTTTTAAGAGATGCAAATGTGTTGAACCCAACAGAACCAGAAATTGTCTTCCTTCTTGCAGAAGTGAATGCCCATTTAGGAAACTTTATAGATGCCAATCGTTTTGCTAGAGAGTATTTAGAAATGGATATTCACGGAGAATATACGGAAGAAGCAATGGAGATTGTGGATTTTACAGAACAAGATAATTTAGAGCTACTAGATACCGACAGTCCTTCTAGTGAAGCACTTTTTCAACAGGAAAAATCTCGGAGATTAATGGAAGAAGGAAACTTTAAAGAAGCAGTGGAATTGCTTGAATCCATCATTACTGATAATCCTGAGTTTTGGGCGGCTTTCAATAATTTAGCATTAGCTTATTTTTATATTGGTGAAGAGGAACAAGCAAAAGCTTTACTCCATCAGGTATTGAGTGAAAACAGAGGGAATATCCATGCGCTTTGTAACTTGGCTGTCATCCATTATTATGAGAAAAATACCGAGGAATTAGAAGAGATTACAGGTATTCTTTCGAAAATAAATCCTTACTTTGTAGAGCATCGCTACAAATTAGGTGCTACTTTTGCGTTAATCGGAAAGTACGACGAAGCTTATAAATGGTTAAGAAGTTTACAGCGTAAAGGATTCGAAGGCGATCCCGGGTTTTATTTTTGGCTATCGCATTCTGCTTATTTTGCTGGTCATGAGGAAATTGCGAGAAATGCATGGAAAACTTTGCTGAAGTTAGATCCAGAAAAAGCAGGATTTGAACCTTGGTTGCCTCAGATGAAGGATATAAATAGTAATGGTTCAGAACATCAAAGGGAGTTTATTTTAGAAAAACTTCAAAATAAAGATGTGAGTGAACGAATATTTGGTTTTTATCTACTTGGTAAATCTAAGCATCGCCAAGAGATAATTTCTCATCCCCAATGGATTAAAGTTGATGAGTTAACGACAATGGAAAAGTTATTCTTAGCGCAATCATTAGGACATTCGTTTGATGAAAAATCGGTTGCTGAAAAAGCATTTATGCGAGCAATTGCAGCAACGGATTTGTTGTATGACAAACATAAACCTCTTACTCAGCCTGTTACGTACCTATTTCAAATGTGGTTCGTTTTAGTTGAACGAGCTCTTGAAAAGGGTTATGGATTTAAAAACCCTAAAGCGTTGGCAGCTGCAACTGAGTATATGTATGAATCTTCTCGTTCCAAAAACGTTACAAAAAAACAGTATGCAGATCAGTATGGAATTACAACAAACACACTAACAAAATATGTGAATGAATTAATGCAATTCCTACCACTTTTTGATGTTTAAGCAAAATAGTTGAAGTAAGCATAGAATTCCTTTAGATTGAGTGTTAGTAGAAGTGTAGGGGGAATTAGCTATGACAGAAGAAAAAATTTATGATGTAATAATAATTGGAGCTGGACCTGCCGGAATGACTGCTGCAGTTTATACGTCACGTGCAAATCTATCAACTTTGATGATTGAACGTGGTATACCAGGTGGACAAATGGCGAACACAGAAGAAGTAGAAAACTATCCAGGTTTTGAAACTATTTTGGGACCAGAGCTTTCGACAAAAATGTTCGAACATGCAAAAAAATTCGGTGCAGAGTATGCATACGGTGATGTTGCAGAAATAATTGATGGTACTGAATATAAAACAGTAAAAGTTAGCGGAAAAGAATATAAAGCATCAGCAGTAATTATTTCTTCTGGTGCAGAATATAAGAAAATGGGGATACCAGGGGAAACTGAACTTGGTGGACGCGGAGTAAGTTATTGTGCAGTATGTGACGGCGCATTCTTTAAAGGAAAAAACCTTGTTGTTGTTGGTGGTGGAGATTCTGCTGTTGAAGAAGGTGCCTTCTTAACTAAATTTGCCGAAAAAGTGACAATAGTTCACCGCCGTGATGAGCTACGTGCACAAAAAATCTTACAAGATCGTGCTTTTGCAAATGAAAAAATAGATTTTATTTGGAACACGACTCTAAAAGAGATTCATGGTAAAGATGGTAAAGTAGCAAGCGTAACTTTAGTTTCAACTGTTGATGGTTCCGAAAGAGATTTTGAAACTGATGGGGTTTTTGTTTACGTAGGAATGTTACCACTAACGAAACCATTTAATAATCTAGGGATTTTAAATGAAAATGGTTATATCGTAACAAATGAAAAAATGGAAACATCTATACCTGGCATTTTCGGAGCAGGGGATGTACGTGATAAAATGCTTCGTCAAATTGTCACAGCAACAGGAGATGGAAGTATCGCTGCACAATCCGCACAACATTATATCGAGAATTTGAAAGATAAAAATGTTACAAACGTTTAATTTTAATTAATGTTATTTTAATTCGTTTGTAACCTTCCTGAAACACATAAAGTGTATAGTAAGAAATATAAATTGACCCCCTTTTTATATAGAATTTTTTGGACAGGCTGTTTCTCGATTTTAATCGATGAAGCAGCCTCTTTTTTTGATTTTCATGTATAATATAAAGTATTAAGTATTTATTGGTTTGGAGTGACTATTACGTGCAACGAATCGCAAATTTACTCGTATATAAAAATGGGCAAGTTCTTTTATTAAAAAAGCCTAGAAGAAACTGGTATGTTGCTCCGGGTGGTAAAATGGAGCCAGGTGAATCCATTTTTAGTGCTGCAGTCCGAGAGTACACAGAAGAAACGAATACAACTCCAATCCGTCCACATTTAAAAGGAATTTATACAATGGTGATTGAAGAGGATGGAGAACGAATTGATGAATGGATGCTTTTCACCTTTATTGCAAGAGACCTAGAAGGAACACCTTTTAAAGAAACAAAAGAAGGTGTTTTAGAATGGCATCCGGTAGAAGAGCTAGAAGTCTTACCTATGGCAGAGGGCGATCGTACAAATCTACTTTTTGCCGTTAAAGAGCACGGTGTTCAATATGGTACATTTGTATACACGCCTGACTTTACCCTACTAAAAGAAACGATTCAGCAATCATCGGAGGGAGAAGTAACTAATGGATAGTCAACAAAAGCTTGAAACAGAAGTAGTCATAATTACCGGTATGTCTGGAGCAGGGAAGACGGTGGCGATTCAAAGCTTTGAAGATCTTGGCTATTATTGTATCGATAATTTACCTCCTGAACTTTTAGGTACATTCATTAATCTAATGATGGATTCGAATAAACAGCCTCGCAATATTGCTGCCGTGATGGATTTACGTGGGGGAGAAATGTTTAATACGTTAGTTGATTCGATTAACAGCTTACAAGAAGCAACGTCAGTAACACCTAAAGTTTTATTTTTAGATGCGCAAGATGAAGCATTAGTTAGAAGATATAAAGAAACTAGACGATCTCATCCTCTAGCGAACTCAGGCCTTCCTTTAGATGGGATAAAAAAAGAAAGAGAATTACTTTCTGACCTTAAAGGAAGAGCTCAATTTATTTATAATACTTCCAAAATGAAGCCACGAGAGCTACGTGAAAAAATACAAGACGAATTCTCACCAAAAGGAAGCAATGTTTTTACAGTCAATGTTATGTCATTTGGCTTTAAACATGGGCTTCCTATAGATGCGGATTTAGTATTTGATGTACGATTCCTTCCAAATCCATACTATATTGAAGAGTTACGTTTAAAATCAGGACTGGATAAAGAAGTATCAAGTTACGTACTAAAGTGGGTAGATACAAAAACGTTAATTGAAAAATTAACAGATTTGTTTCAATTCATGATTCCACAATATAAACGAGAAGGTAAAACGCAGCTAGTCATTGCATTCGGATGTACTGGGGGACAACATCGCTCCGTAACTCTAGCCGAATACTTTGGTAAACTATTAAAAGCAGAAGACAAAACAATTATTACGCATAGAGATGTTACTATAAGAAAGGAATGAAGTAATGGATCGTACGAAACACCAAAAAAAGAAAATAGTAATTATTGGTGGTGGTACGGGATTATCTACTTTACTTCGTGGTTTGAAGAAATTTCCACTTGAAATTACTGCAATTGTCACTGTGGCAGATGATGGAGGAAGTTCTGGGCGCTTACGGGATGACTATGATATTCCACCACCCGGTGATGTTCGAAATGTATTAGCTGCACTTTCAGATGTAGAACCACTAGTAGAGGAAATGTTTCAGTATCGTTTTTCCGACTCAACTGAATTAGAAGGTCATTCTTTAGGCAACTTAATGCTTGCAGCCTTGACTTCCATTACAGGAGACTTTGCCAATGCGATTCGAGAAATGAGCCATGTATTAAAAGTACACGGGAAGGTACTCCCAGCTGCTAATCAAATAGTTACGCTTCATGCAGAATTTGAAGACAAAACCATCATTAGTGGAGAATCTAAAATCCCACAATATGGACATAAGATAGAAAGAGTTTTTATTACTCCTTCTGAGGTAAAGCCGTTACCGGAAACAATTAAAACTATATTAGATGCGGATATTATTGCTATTGGACCTGGTAGTTTATATACAAGTATCCTTCCTAATTTATTAGTAAAGGATATAAAGAACGCAATTAATCAATCAAAAGCAAAGAAAGTATACATTTGCAATCTGATGACGCAGGCAGGAGAAACGAGCAATTATTCGGCTTCTGATCACGTTCAAGCACTTATTGATCATGTAGGAGAAAACTTTTTAGATACCGTATTAATTAGCAATGAAAATATTCCAGAAAATGTACAATTCTTATACAAACAAGAAAAAGCTTCTCCTGTAAGAATAGATGTAGAAAAATTAGAAACATTAGACATAGACATCGTTAAAAAAGATATTTCAGTTGTGTATGATGGAGCAGTTCGTCATGATGCGACGGAAGTAGCCAAATGGCTAGTAGAATATGCTGGTTAAATTTAATCACCGCAAATAGTCTCTAGCAAGAAAGGGGGAAACGGTTATGTCGTTTGCTTCTGAAACAAAAAAAGAAATGACCCAGGAAGAGTCGAAACCTTGTTGTTCGAAAGCTGAACTTTCTGCGCTTATTCGAATGAACGGTTCTCTATCATTTAGCAATAAAATGCTGAGTTTAGATGTCCAAACTGAAAACGCAGCAATTGCTAGAAGGCTATATACATTGATAAAATCATTATATCCCTATAGAGTAGAATTACTTGTTCGTAAAAAAATGAGATTGAAAAAGAACAATGTATATATCTGTCGCGTCCGTGAAGGGACCAAGAACTTACTAGAAGATTTAAAAATATTGAAAGAGAATTTTCAATTTGAGTATTCTATTTCAAAGGAACTTGTAAAGAAGAATTGCTGTAAGCGCGCTTATCTTAGAGGAGCATTCTTGGCGGGTGGTTCTGTTAATAATCCAGAAACATCTTCTTATCATTTGGAGATTTATTCTTTATATAAAACTCATAGTGATGCATTAGTGGAACTAATGAATGAATTCGAGCTGAATGCAAAAACAATCGAAAGAAAAAAAGGCTATGTAGCTTATTTAAAGGAAGCAGAAAAGATTTCTGATTTTTTAAGCATTGCTGGAGCACATAATGCACTATTAAAATTCGAGGATGTACGAATCATTCGAGATATGCGGAACAGTGTAAATCGTCTGGTTAACTGCGAAACAGCTAACTTAAATAAAACAATCAGTGCGGCAATTAGACAAGTAGAAAATATCCGATTTATTGAAAATACGATTGGTTTAGACCAACTTCCTGAAAAATTAAGAGAGATTGCAAGGTTGCGTGTTGAATACCAAGATGTTACATTGAAAGAATTAGGTGAAATGGTTTCCACTGGAAATGTAAGCAAATCAGGGATAAATCATCGTTTACGAAAAATAGATGAAATTGCGGACGCACTTCGCAGGGGCGAGACAATTTAGTGAAATGGAGAGTAGAAAAATGACAGAAAAACAGGTCGAAGTGAAATTACCAGCCGGACTACAAGCGAGACAGGCAGCTTTATTTGTCCAAGAGGCTAATCGTTATATTGCAGATGTTTATCTAGAAAAAGATACGAAAAAGGTAAATGCGAAAAGTATAATGGGAATAATGAGCTTGGCTATTAGCAAAGGAATCACTGTAACTTTAAGTGCAGATGGTTCTGATGAGGAAGAAGCAGTAGAAGCATTAGCAAAATTTATTTCCCATGAAAATTAATAAAGAGAGCGCCCAACTAGTCAGTAAAGACGAAAAGGCGGTCTTTTTATTTTGGTTTGTAAATTAACATTGAGGAGATGCAGAAAGTAAAGGGGCTTACCTAGTTTGTGTCCGGATAAAATTATTTCTGACCGGATAGATAAAAATGTGTCCGGATAAAATTAGTTTCTGTCCGTATAGAATATTTTCCGTCCACATAAAAAGTTTTCTGTCCATATAGCATCTTTTACTCATTTTATACTTAGGAAATCATAACGGAAATATAGAAAAAGAGTGGAGGGAAGTGACCGAGTCACTTTCCTCCACTCTTTAAACGTTTAACAGATAAAATACAAGTTACAATTTTCTTATTAAGATTTCTTCATTTCACTACGGTCAATAATATGGTCGATTAAGCCATATTCTTTTGCACGTTCAGCTGTCATGAAATTATCACGATCTGTATCTCTTGCAATCACTTCGATTGGTTGACCAGTGCGTTCAGAAATAATGTGGTTTAATTTATCACGTAAATGTAAAATGCGTTTTGCAGCAATTTCGATTTCAGTTGCTTGCCCTTGTGCTCCACCAAGTGGTTGGTGAATCATTACTTCAGCGTTAGGAAGCGCATAGCGTTTTCCTTTTGCTCCAGCTGTTAGTAAGAATGCTCCCATGGAAGCAGCCATACCGATACAAATTGTTTGTACATCAGGTTTGATGAACTGCATTGTATCGTAGATTGCCATACCAGCTGTGATACTTCCACCTGGACTATTGATGTAAATAGAGATGTCTTTTTCCGGATCTTCTGCTTCTAGGAATAATAATTGAGCAACGATAGAGTTTGAAACGTTGTCATCAATACCACTTCCAAGCATAATAATACGGTCTTTTAATAATCGAGAGTAGATGTCATATGCACGTTCTCCACGATTTGTTTGTTCAATAACTGTAGGAATTAAATTCATCCTGATTGCCTCCTTCAAAGGTGGTTTGATTATTTGATTACTGAGAAGAGTTCCCTCAGTTGTAACTTTATCATACACATTAAGGTCAAGGAAGGTCAAATATTAAGCATTGAAATGATAGCTTGAATTATTTGCATTCCATTTGTATAATAGATAAGTCGCTTGCCCTCGTAGTTTAATGGATATGACACAAGATTCCGGTTCTTGGGATGGGGGTTCGATTCCCTCCGAGGGCGTATTTCACTCTTATTGGATTAAGATTGAAAACTTTCGTTAATGCTCTAATTCGTTGGTATAACAACGTTTTAGAGCGTTTTTTTTAAAACAATTTTATGAACGCCTATTTATAAAAGATTTTTTTTCATATTCACTATCATTACCGAGGGCGTTACAAATCAAACACTCTACACAAGCTTTATATGTGTAGAGTGTTTTTTTTATTCATTTTTCTGTCGTCTGTTAAAGGAAACGGCGTAGGCTTCATGGCGAAAGTGTAGGATTGGATCATTTGGTAGCTCGATGCCTGTTGTCACAATCGTTGGGTCGAATAATAGTTTTTCTTTAGGTTGAAATGGTTTTAATATATTAAGCTGTCCAACGTTTATTTTTGCACGATCATCCGGCCATGGATCTGTAGGGTCATCTGTTGGGTCACTTTCCAAACCTAAGCGAATGATTAAATTAAAAGAAACCTGTCCATTAATTAATCGATATTCGAGGTCTTCACTAAGATAGTCAGGGGAAAATTTTTTTGATGGCTTTGTCTCGGATTTTACAGGTTGCCATTCGTATTTGATCGCTTGTCGTTTGCCATCTCTATTTACAAAATAAAAGGCATGTATAGGGTAATAGTTTAGCAGTGCATAACTCGTAGGTGGTTGTTTCATTTGTTCCTTTAGTGCAAGTATTATGTTTTTTCTTTCGGGATATTTTTTTAGGATATTTGCTATACCGAGTCCTAGATCCACCTTATCTAGACCTGTTTTGTCAGCGGTAAGTGTTTTTAACATGTCTATAAAGGACTCAGGATCTTTCGTTACAAACATGGGAACCGTTGTGCTTACTAAATGGCTTGTCGTACCATCTGGTAAATGAAATAGGACAGACATCCCTTTAACAGGAGAAAGAAAATCTGCTGCTGACGGATTCGGAGGACTGTTAGAGAATCGTACAGTTACAGGAACTTCCTGGTCTTGGAGATGACCTGCAATAGTATATGGTTTTGCATTTCCTGTAGGAGTAAAAATTGCCTCATAATAGTGTCCCTTTGCATGAGCACGACGAGCGCCAGGGAAGGTACCTTGAATTTTTTCTAAAGTATCTATTGCTTCAGTTGGCAATCTGTTGTGATGTTCATTTGATTTATTTATATGAATCACCTCTTTTAATATTTATAAATAGCCATCCTATCCATCATTACCACTGATAAATTATATTAAACAATCTGAAACTTATAATTCTTTTTACCGTATATGATTGTATGTTTTACATTTTA
Organism: Psychrobacillus mangrovi; assembly: GCF_037104765.1. Lineage (NCBI taxonomy): Bacteria > Bacillati > Bacillota > Bacilli > Caryophanales > Bacillaceae > Psychrobacillus > Psychrobacillus mangrovi. Next base: position 123,914 of record NZ_JBAWSY010000008.1, read on the forward strand.
GAGTTAAAGGTACATTAAGACTATACTTAACTAGAGGTGAATGGAAATGAAAAAGTTATTGGGGCCGATAGTGGTCATTGTAGTCATCATTGCAATTTTTGCAGCCATATTAATACCAAGTTACAACGGTTTTGTAAATGGAGAAGAAGATGTTAATAATGCATACGCTCAAATTGAAAATCAATTACAGCGCAGAATGGATTTAATTCCAAACTTAGTGAACACAGTGAAAGGTTTTGCGGCACATGAAGAAGAGGTGCTTGGTAACATTGCAGATGCTCGTTCGAGATTAGCGGGAGCAGGTACACCCGAAGAACAAGCTGCGGCAAACGATGCGTTGTCTGGAGCATTAAGTAGACTATTAGTCGTTGTAGAAAACTATCCAGAGCTGAAAGCTGATGCAAACTTCAAACAATTAATGGATGAGTTAGCTGGAACTGAAAATCGTTTATCCGTAGCTAGACAGGATTATAACGGAGTCGTTTCAGAATATAATAAAAAAGTAAAAAGAATGCCAGGAAGTATTGTAGCTTCTATTTTTGGCTTTGATAAAAAAGAATATTTTAAAGCAGACCCAGCAGCACAAGATGCTCCAGTCGTTGATTTTGAAGGAGATGGAGAGTAATGATAAAAGTTGCGCGTATGCTCATAGTTGCGCTACTTTTATGCATTTCTTTTCCCTTAGTGACAGTAGCTGCATCTGAGATACCAGAACCAATTCCAGGTGAACTATATGTTCAAGATTATGAAGGTTATTTGTCTGAAACAACAAAACAACAGATTGAAGAGTTGGGTTCAAATCTTGACAATGCTACAGGTTCACAGATTGTTGTCATGATTATCAATTCGTTAAATGGTCAAGATGTTAATCAATTTAGTGTTGATGTCATTAGAGAATTTGGTATTGGTGATCAAGAAAAAAACAATGGTGTTTTATTCGTAATTGAGACAGATCCTACTAAGAAAGGAAACAGAGATGTATATATTACAGTAGGGCAAGGTTTAGAAGGTGCATTACCGGACGGGAAGATTGGTCGTATCCTAGATGAATATACGAAGCCATATTTAAATCAAGGTGCTGTAGAGGATGCAGTACTTTCTACGTATCAAGTTCTCTACAATGAGGTTGCAACAGAATATGGCTGGGACGGAGAATTAGTAGAACCGAAGAATCCTGCTACGTCTGATGGAGGTTTTTCATTTACAACTATTATTGCAATCATAGTTGTTATTTATATTATCTTCTCCATTACGAATGGAGGAGGTAGAGGGGGTCCTGGTGGACGTCGTCGTTCTCGATCCATAATGTTCGGACCTGGAAGTTTCGGTGGAGGTTTCGGAGGTGGAAAAAGTTCGGGTGGAGGTTTTGGCGGCTTCGGAGGAGGCAGTTCCGGAGGCGGTGGAGCTGGACGTAAGTGGTGAATCCAGACTGTTGAAAAATGCTCGAGTACTAAGTAATATTATATACAAATTAACGCTCAAATTTTTTGGGCGTTTCTTTCTTCTCAGGAGGCGAATTTTAGTGGAAGTCAATTTTTATACAAGACCAGGATGTCATTTATGTGATGATGCAAGACTTATGTTAAAACTCGTACAAGAAGATATTTCATTTGAAATAAATGAAGTGAATATTGAAGAAGATGATGAATTGCATGAAAAGTTTATGTTAATGATTCCTGTTATAGAATATAACGATAAAATCATTCAATATGGACGAGTGGATTACGCAACATTACTGGAGGCATTGCTCTAATAATGTTCCAGTACTTAGCTAGTCGCAAGGAAGAAGTGAATACTAGCAAGTGTTTTACGATTGGATAAAAAAATAGTACAATTCCATACCTACCAAAATAATGCACTTATATTGCTAAGTTGAATATAATATTGTATGATTACTTTGTTGATTCGCTTTTTTTTTAAGTAACTGGGACATTTTTGGGCTTAGTGGGACAAAAACGTCACAGATGGTTAGGAAGTGAAATATGGATCCTTTGCTCACAGCTCAATTAAAGCTAATTCCTGAAATGAGTGATTTGTTACAAAAGAGATATCAAATACTACAAACGATTCAGCTCTCTAAAGGAATTGGTCGTCGTGTTTTAGGAGAACAACTAGGATTATCAGAAAGAGATACACGAAAAGAACTAGATGCCTTAAGATTACACGGTTTGATTGAAGTTTCACGAGAAGGAGCAGCTATTACTCCATCAGGAACACAAGTATTAGTAGATTTAAAAGATGTTGTTCGGGAGTGGTCAGGTAGATTAACGCTAGAACAAACACTTTTAAAATATTTAAGCATTAAAGAAGTGATTATTGTACCGGGAAATGTAGATACTAATAAAAATGCGGAAATGCTTCTGTCACAAGAAGCAGCAAAATTTTTAGAAAGTATTTTACACGATGACAAAATTATCGCTGTTACAGGTGGTTCAACTATTGCTTCGATTTCCAACTTCGTACATGAGACAACAAGATGGAAAAATTTAATGTTTATCGCTGCAAGAGGCGGTGTAGGAAAAGATGTTTCTTTGCAAGCTAATACGATTGCATCCCTTTTTTCCAATAAAATGCATGGATCCTACCGGACATTATATATGCCGGATAGTTTAAGTGAAGAAGCGTACACTACAATGAAAAAAGAACCTTTTATACAAGAAATGATGGACCTATATGAAAGAACAAATATTATTATTCATGGTATAGGTGATGCAGCTGAAATGGCTCGAAGAAGAAATTCAACCGAAGCCGAAATTGACCGATTAAAAGAAATTGGTTCAGTCAGTGAAGCATTTGGGTATTATTTTAATGACCAAGGCGAAGCTGTCCATCGAATTAGAACTATTGGAATTCAATTAAAACAATTAAAAAATATAGAGCATCTGGTTGCAGTTGCTGGTGGTGCCAAAAAAGCGAAAGCACTTTTATCTTATTTTAAACAAGCACCGAAACAAACCGTTTTAGTGACGGATGAGGGTGCAGCAAATGAAATGATGAAAATAATCTCACAAACAAACTAGGAGGAAAATAAAATGACAGTAAAAATAGCTATTAACGGATTTGGACGAATTGGACGTAAAGTATTTAGAGAAGCGTTAGAACAGAAAGATATTGAAGTAGTTGCAATTAATGATTTAACAGATGCTGCGATGCTTGCACATTTATTAAAATATGATTCTGTTCATGGAATTTTAAATGCGGAAGTTACTTCAGAAGGTGATTACTTAGTAGTTAATGGAAAAAACATTCGTGTTTTCGCAGAAAAAGATCCTTCGGCACTTCCTTGGAAAGAGCAAGAAGTGGATATTGTTATTGAATGTACAGGTATCTTCAATACTACTGAAAAAGCTGGAAAACATATTGAAGCAGGAGCTAAAAAAGTTATTTTATCTGCACCAGCAAAAGACAATATGCCAACATTCGTAATGGGCGTTAACGCAGATAAATATAATCCAGAAACAGACCATGTCGTATCAAATGCTTCTTGTACAACAAACTGTTTATCTCCTGTAGCAAAAGTGTTACAAGATCAATTTGGTATTAAACGTGGGATGATGACAACTATTCACTCATATACAAACGATCAACGTATTTTAGACTTGCCACATAGCGATTATCGTCGTGCTCGTGCAGCTGCAGAATCTATGATTCCTACAACTACTGGGGCAGCATCAGCTGTTGCGAAAGTACTTCCAGAGCTAAAAGGAAAATTAGATGGTATGGCTGTTCGTGTGCCAACACCAAATGTTTCTTTAGTAGACTTTGTAGCAGAATTAGAAAAAGATGTAACAGTAGAACAAATTAATACTGCATTAAAAGAAGCTTCAGAAAATGAGTTAAAAGGAATTCTTGCTTACAATGAGCTACCTCTTGTTTCTATCGACTATAATGGAAATACTTCTTCTTCTACAGTTGATGGACTTTCAACTATGGTACTTGGAGACAATCTTATTAAAGTAATCTCTTGGTATGACAATGAATCAGGATATTCAGCACGTTGTATCGACCTTGCACTTTTAATGATGAAAAAAGGTCTATAATCAGCCAATTGTAATCAGTTTCTGAATAGCGTTTACGTTTAATAACCTCTATAATGGAAGAGGGTAAAAGGAGCAAGGGTTACCCTTCGCTCCTTATTTTTTTATAAAAGAATAGACAGTAATACTTTGTACTGTCCATACTTCAGGCGCCAGCCGCTCAAGGTCACATGGTGCCATACATATTTTTCATTATATAAGGGGGCTTTCTCATGAATCAAAAACAAACTATGAAAGACGTTTCATTACAAGGTAAACGTGTTTTTTGTCGGGTAGACTTTAATGTGCCGATGGAAGATGAATTAATTACAGATGATACAAGAATTCGTGCTGCATTACCTACGATTAATTATTTAATCGATCAAGGTGCAAAAGTGATTCTAGCTAGTCATATGGGACGTCCAAAAGGTGAAGTAAAAGAAGAACTTCGTTTGACAAAAGTGGGAGAGCATTTATCAAAAGTATTAAATAAACAAGTAAAAAAATTAGATGAATCAATCGGTTCCTCAGTAGAACAAGCTGTTTCCGAAATGAACAACGGAGATGTTATTTTACTTGAAAATGTACGTTTCCATGCAGGGGAAGAAAAAAATGATGCAAAACTAGCTGAAGCATTTGCTTCTTTAGCTGATGTGTATGTAAATGATGCATTTGGTGCAGCTCACCGTGCACATGCTACAACAGAAGGTATTGCGAAGCTTTTACCAGCCGTTTCTGGTTTATTAATGGAGAAAGAACTAGATGTTTTAGGAAAAGCACTATCTAATCCAGAAAGACCGTTTACAGCGATCATTGGTGGAGCAAAAGTAAAAGATAAAATTGGTGTCATCGACCATTTATTAGACAAAGTAGACAATATATTAATCGGTGGAGGATTATCATACACTTTTTCAAAAGCACAAGGGCATGATATCGGGAAATCTCTTTTAGAGGAAGATAAAATTGAGCTAGCACAGTCTTTTATTGAGAAAGCGAAGGAAAAGGGTGTTGCTTTCTATTTACCAATTGACACAGTTGTAGCAGACGAGTTTTCAAAGGATGCGAGCACTAAAGTGGTAGATATTGATCAAATCCCTTCTGATTGGATGGGTCTTGATATTGGACCAAAAACTGCTGCACTGTATGCGGATGTGATTAAGGATAGCAAGCTGATCATTTGGAACGGCCCAATGGGTGTGTTTGAGATGGATGCTTTTGCAGAAGGAACTAAGGGCGTAGCAAATGCTATGGCTGAAACTGCTGGTTACACAATAATCGGTGGTGGAGATTCTGCAGCGGCTGTAGAGAAATTCAAAGTTGCGGATAAAATGGATCATATTTCAACTGGTGGAGGAGCTTCTTTAGAATTTATGGAAGGCAAGGATTTACCAGGAGTATCTGCTTTAAACGATAAGTAATGGAGGAGAAGTCATATGCGTAAACCCGTAATTGCAGGAAATTGGAAAATGTATAAAACTCTAACTGAGGCAAAAGATTTCGTTGAACAGTTAAAGGGAAAACAAGTAGATAGTAGCAAAGTGGAAACAATTATTTGCGCTCCAGCATTATTTTTAGAACAACTTGTCCATGCTGCGAAGGATTCCTTTATTTCCATTGGGGCACAAAATATGCACGAGGAAAAAGAAGGAGCTTTTACAGGGGAAGTTAGTGGTCCACAGCTAAAAGATTTAGGCGTAAGCTATGTGGTAATTGGACATTCTGAAAGACGTCAATATTTTAATGAAACAGATGACTCTGTAAATAAAAAAGTAAAAGCAGCATTTGAAAACAATTTAACTCCTATTATTTGTGTAGGGGAAACATTAGAACAACGAGAACAAAATGAAACGGAAACGATTGTTTCTAACCAAGTAATGGCAGCAATTGAAGGATTAACAGAAGAGCAACTAATCCAGTCAATTATTGCTTATGAACCAATTTGGGCGATTGGGACAGGTAAAACTGCTACTGCTGATGATGCAAATGACGTATGCCAAGCAATTCGTGAGACAGTGCTTGATAGTTTTGGTGAAGAAGTTGCAAGCAGCTTGCGTATTCAATACGGTGGAAGTGTGAAGCCAGAAAATATCGAAGAATTGCTATCTAAAGAACATATCGACGGAGCATTAGTTGGCGGAGCGAGCTTACAAGTAGACTCATTCGTTAAACTATTGGAGGCTGGAGAAAATGTCTAAAAGTCCAGTAGCTTTAATTATTCTAGATGGATTTGGATTGCGTCATGAATCGTATGGAAACGCAGTAGCTCAAGCAAATAAACCAAACTATGACCGTTATTGGGCTGATTATCCAAATGCTACTTTAACTGCATCAGGTGAAGCAGTTGGCTTGCCTGATGGACAAATGGGAAACTCAGAAGTAGGGCATTTAAATATAGGTGCAGGTAGAATTGTCTATCAAAATTTGACTAGGATTCATAAATCGATTCGTGATGGAGCGTTCTTTTTAGAACCAAAACTTCTTGGGGCAATCGAACATGTAAAGCAAACTGGCGGGAAGCTACACTTAATGGGCTTACTTTCCGATGGTGGTGTTCATAGTCATTATTCTCATCTATTTGCTTTATTAAAATTAGCTAAATCTCAAGGGTTACAAGACGTATTTGTTCATGGGTTCTTAGATGGACGAGATGTTGGTCCTCGTACAGCAATTGGTTATGTAGAGGAAACGGAAAAACAGATGAAAGAAATCGGTGTTGGTAAGTTTGCTTCTATTAGTGGCCGATATTATGCTATGGATAGAGATCGTCGCTGGGAAAGAGTGGACTTGGCTTATAGAGCACTTGTCGATGGAGTAGGAAGAACTGCCGAATCTGCAACTCAAGGAATATTAAAATCCTATGAAGAAGATATAGTAGATGAATTTGTTGTTCCTTTTGTTATTGAAGAGGATGCTAAGCCTGCTACTACGATCGATACAGGAGATGCTGTCATATTCTTTAATTTCCGCCCGGATAGAGCAATTCAACTTTCTATGGCGTTGAATACGCCTACATTTGATAGTCTTCAAATAAGTGAAAAACACCCGAACAATTTAAAGTTTGTGACATTCACACATTATAGCGATGATGTTGTTTCAGATGTAGTGTTTGCAAAAGAAAACTTATTTAATACTGTTGGAGAGGTACTTTCCAACCACGATAAAAAACAGCTGCGCATTGCAGAGACAGAAAAGTATCCTCATGTTACATTCTTTATGAGTGGTGGACGCGAAGATACGTTCCCGGGAGAAAAAAGAATTTTAATAAATTCTCCAAAGGTTGCTACATATGATTTAAAACCAGAAATGAGTGCGTATGAAGTTACAGATGCGCTACTAGCTGAAATTGCAGCTGATAACTTTGATGCAATCATATTAAATTTTGCTAATCCAGATATGGTTGGACATAGTGGTATGTTAGAACCTACCATCAAAGCGATTGAAGTAGTAGACACATGTCTTGGTAAAGTAGTGGATGCCATTATAGCAAAAGGTGGCAAAGCAATCATTACTGCAGACCATGGAAATTCGGATGAAGTAACAACACTAGAAGGTCAGCCAATGACTGCACATACAACAAATCCTGTGCCTGTCATTGTGACGAAAAAAGATATTACGCTTAGAAGTGACGGAATTTTAGCCGATTTGGCACCAACCATGTTACACTTGTTAGGGATAGAAGCACCGCCTGAAATGACAGGTAAAACACTAATCGAAACGGAGAGTTAAAAATGCCAATTATTACACAAATTCAAGCTCGTGAAATTTTAGATTCACGTGGTAACCCAACGGTAGAAGTAGAAGTATTTACAGAAAGCGGTGCATATGGTCGTGCTATCGTTCCATCTGGTGCATCTACTGGTGAATATGAAGCAGTAGAACTTCGTGATGGTGATAAAGCAAGATACCTAGGTAAAGGTGTTTTAAAAGCAGTAGATAACGTTAATAACATTATCGCAGCTGAATTGGAAGAAAACTTCACAGTTTTAGACCAAGTATCCATTGACCAAGCAATGATCGAATTAGATGGTACTGAAAACAAAGGAAATCTTGGAGCAAATGCAATTCTAGGAGTTTCAATTGCAGTAGCCCATGCTGCAGCAGATTATTTAGATATTCCTCTTTATCAATACCTAGGAGGATTTAATGCGAAGCAGCTTCCAGTTCCGATGATGAATATTTTAAATGGTGGAGAACACGCTGATAACAACGTAGACATTCAAGAATTTATGGTAATGCCAGTTGGAGCAGAGACATTCCGTCATGCACTTCGTATGGGAACTGAAATTTTCCATAGCTTGAAAGCAGTGTTAAAAGAAGCAGGTTTAAACACAGCTGTTGGAGATGAAGGTGGATTTGCACCAAACTTAAAATCAAATGAAGAAGCTCTTTCTACTATTATGACTGCTATTGAAAAAGCTGGTTACAAACCAGGGGAAGAAGTACTTCTAGCAATGGACGTAGCATCTTCGGAGTTATTCAACAAAGAAGATGGCAAGTACCATTTATCTGGTGAAGGTGTTGTAAAAACTTCAGAAGAAATGGTAGCTTGGTATGAAGAGCTTTGTGAAAAATACCCAATTATCTCTATTGAAGATGGTCTAGATGAAAACGACTGGGCTGGACATAAATTGCTAACAGACCGTTTAGGTAAAAAAGTTCAATTAGTTGGAGACGATTTATTCGTAACAAATACGAAAAAATTGGCTCAAGGAATTGAGCAAGGAGTGGGTAACTCCATTCTTGTAAAAGTGAACCAAATCGGTACGCTTACTGAAACATTTGAAGCAATTGAAATGGCAAAACGTGCTGGATACACAGCAGTAATCTCTCATCGTTCTGGTGAATCAGAAGATGTTACAATTGCGGACATCGCAGTTGCAACAAACGCTGGTCAAATTAAAACAGGCGCACCTTCTCGTTCAGATCGTGTAGCAAAATACAACCAATTACTACGTATTGAGGATTCATTATATGAAACAGCTCAATACTTAGGTAAAAAAACTTTTTATAACTTAAAATAATGAGTTTTTTCAACTGAAATTATTTTGGTCTTCTGTAAAGAAAGTAGACAAATTAATTCACGACGTTTTTTCTTTTGCTACCGCGCTACCGCTTGCTGGGATGGTGAAAACAGGATAGGTCAAAACCATACCTATCCTATTTCCACCATCTCTAATTTTCTCACCCGGCAACTGATAGTCGACGTTT
>NZ_JBAWSY010000009.1:0-130266 GCF_037104765.1 Psychrobacillus mangrovi
GCTCACCGTCACTCAATAGGGCTTGTTTCTGTTTGTAAACTCTAACCCAATCACGTATTCTTTCTGGTTTTACTCCATACTCATATGCCAATTCGGAAGCTTTTCTTCCGTCTTCTACAACTAATTTTACTAGATATTCTCGCATTTCTCTTGATAATACAGCCATCCTACACACGCTCCCTTAATTTACTTTTAGTATGAGGGTCGTGTTTTAACATGTCCACTTTTTATGCTAACTCTAATTTAGTTGGAATCTAGAAGTGTTTAGTTGGAAAAAAGACTATTTTAGTTGGAATATTAGAGCATTTAGTTGGAAAATTCACTGCTTTAGTTGGAATATCCTTTAACTGTAAATAAAAGCTCTTTAACGATTAATTCGTTAAGGAGCTTTTTGTTAAAAGAGATAAGGTCCGATTAAAATAAATAATATACTTAAATTCATAAAAGTAGTATATAAAACAAATAGATTAAAAGTTTCTTCGGACACATTGTGACGAACAATGAACAATGGGATTGTTGAAAGAATTATCGCAAGCAATAATAGTAATATAAAGTGCCAATTTTCCGTTATAAAGGGAATTCTATCAATAATCGATTGAATATAAGTAAATTTAACCAAGAAAATAGATTGAAAAATAAATAGAGCTACTAGATGAATAACAAAAGCAATTTCATGTGATTTCACCCATCTTCTTTTATTGAATAAAAATAAACTTCCGTACGTAACAATAAAAGTGAGGATAATCCATCCGATGGAAAATAAAATAAGTAAAAAACCATTAATTAGGTTACTTAATAAGGTATAAAAAGCTGCTTTATAATCTCCTTGCATAACTGCAAGAGTTTCTTGTTTTTTGATTTCATTAGATGATGAATATTCTAAAATCCGGTTTTTACCCTCCATTCTTAAATAAGCAACTGTCTCTTCGTTTAATAGAACTGAACGTTCATAACGGTTTCCGACTTTAGTAACTGCGTTTGCTTTTACAGTATTATCTATTAAGTCAGCTACAAAAATCTTATTGATTTTACCTAATATGGGATCATATAAAGAAGCAGAAAAGGTAATAATAGGTCCTTGCTGTCCTTGATAAACAGTAGGAAACTGAATGTCATTTAATGCTAATTCTGTTTCATTTTCCAGAAAAGAAAGCTTATCGAAGGTTGATGATTGATTCTTATTTAAATCGAATTGTGCTAATTCAATGTTTTTCGTACTAGATCCGCCAGCTAATACTTTTTTATCCAGCATAATAGCATAATTCATATCTTTTAATTGGATAATATTCACAGATAATAGGTTTTCGTGACCACCAATATGAAATGAAAACAGTTCAGTTAGATTGTCGGTGATGTTATACAAAGTATAAAGTTTCTCTTGTTTATTTTCTGTTACAACAAAGATTTGATTATCTAAAATTTTTACAAAATACACGGGGTGCTTAGATTTAAAACGACTTTTTTCAATAGTAAAAGGACTATCTAAAATGACAACTTCATTATTTTCTGTCCAATATACGAGTGTATTTTCTGATTTTGAAAAGTTTACAGCCTCTGGGGCAATAATCTTTTCTCCTGATGTTTTATTGATATGGATAAGTGAATTTTCTTTTATAAAGTAGGAGTCTGTTTGATCGCTCCAACTATTTTTGTATGTATTAATATCATCAATCGTACGATTCCCTTCACATTTCAATTCTTTGTCACAACTCAATACTTCTAGCTTATTAAAATCTAGCAGACTAATCGTATATCCATTCTCCTCCGTTACACTGTGCAATTTCGAGAAATTTCCTTCGATTGCATTAGTTTGAAAGGACCTACTCCAATCTTTGGATGGGGGGAGAATTTGATCTTGTAGAGTGGACCAATAAAGAAAACCTGCTATGCATACTAAGATGAGTATACTTAGACCTATTAATTTGTTTTTCAACATGAACATTCCTTTGCCTATTAGGTTATGAGGTTACTAGATTACTTAATTCTACATAGAACTATGAATTCCCTTTATTTAGGAATTAGTCTTTTTAATGACTATACTGTTTTGTAGATAGACTGTTGTAACTTCTAGTTTTTTTTGGTAAAATTAATATTGTTGTGAACGTTCTTATCAGGAGGTGGAATAAATGCATGCGTTTTTAATGATTTTACTAGTCATCGTATCGCTCGCATTAATCGTTGTTGTGTTGTTACAATCAGGGAAAAGTGCTGGTCTTTCAGGAGCCATCTCTGGTGGGGCTGAACAACTATTTGGAAAACAAAAAGCTCGAGGCATGGACCTTGTATTACATAGAGTGACAATTGTACTTGCAGTATTATTTTTTATCTTAACTATTGCTGTTACTAAATTTTAAAACAGATCGCCTGACCGACTTCTGATTGGTTAGGCGTTTTCTTTTAAAAATTTTTATATACATATTAAGCTTGTATATAGTAATGTCTGGCTGCATGACTTTTCTGTTATGAATGAAAGCAGTTAGAGGCATACTATATTTTATATTGGAGGTTTTTTTAATGCGAATTACAACGCCTAAACCTTTTTTCTTTGAAGCTGGTAAACGCGCAGTGCTCCTATTACATGGATTTACAGGAAACTCATCGGATGTTCGAATGCTTGGACGCTTTTTAGAGAAAAATGGATATACATCATTGGCACCACATTATAAGGGTCATGGTGTACCACCTGAAGAACTTTTGGAAACAGGTCCTACTGATTGGTGGAAAGACGTCATGATGGCTTATGACCGTTTGAAGGCTGCAGGTTATGAGGAAATTGCTGTTGCAGGTCTTTCACTTGGAGGCGTATTTTCGCTGAAATTAGGGTATACAGTTCCTGTGAAAGGAATTGTGACGATGTGTTCACCAATGAGCATGAAAACAACGGATATTATGTTTGAAGGTGTATTAAAATATGCAAGAGAATATAAAAAGTATGAAGGAAAAACCGAGCAGCAAATCGAAAAAGAAGTAGAGGCAATTCGCGAGAAACCGATGGAAACTTTATCGGAGTTAAGAGAGTTTGTTTACAATGTACGGGATCATGTAGATCATATTTATGCTCCGCTCCTTGTCACACAAGGTAAAAAGGATTCGGTTATCGATACGAATTCAGCTAATATCATTTATGAAGAAGCAGAATCCATTGAGAAAAAACTAAATTGGTATGAAAACTCTGGTCATGTCATTACACTTGGTCCAGAAAAAGAGCAATTACACGAAGATATATTAAACTTTTTAGAGTCACTTGATTGGAATGTGTAAAACAAACCAAATGTGCACACGCTGAAAAGGGAGGGATGTTACATGGAAAATTTAAAAGATACGTTACTTGAATTAATGCGAGCAGATGAATATAAACCACTTACGATTAAAGAACTAGAAGAGCATTTCGGTTATAGCCATTCAGAGGAATTTAAAGAATTGGTTAAAACACTTGTTCAAATGGAAGAAAAGGGCTTAGTCGTTAGGTCAAGATCAAACCGCTATGGCGTTCCAGCCCGTATGAACTTAATAGTTGGTAAATTCATAGGTCATGCAAAAGGCTTTGGATTCGTTGCACCAGAAGAGGGTGGCATGGATGATATTTTTATTCCACCTACGGAGGTAAATGGGGCAGTTAATGGCGATACGGTACTTGTTCGTGTATCGCGCGAATCTTCTGGAGATAGAAGAGAAGGTTCAATTATTAAAATTACGCAAAGAGGCATGTCAAAGATCGTCGGTACTTTCCAGGACAATAAAGGATTTGGATTTGTTATCGCAGACGATAAAAAAGTTCCTATGGACGTATTTGTTGCAAAGGGTGACACACTTGGAGCAATCGAAGGTCACAAAGTAGTCGTTGAAATTACGGACTGGCCAAGCGATAGAAAATCGGCAACTGGTATTGTTACACAAATATTAGGGCACAAAAATGATCCAGGCGTGGATATATTATCGATTATTTATAAACATGGTATCACTATTGATTTTCCACAGGAAGTAATCGATCAAGCCGAAGCTGTACCATCGGAAATTGATGAGAAGGATCTAGAAAATCGTAGAGATTTACGAGAAGAAGTAATTGTGACAATTGACGGTGCAGATGCGAAAGATTTAGATGATGCTGTTACTGTTACAAAATTTCCAGATGGCACATATAAGCTTGGCGTACATATAGCTGACGTTAGTCATTATGTGACTGAAGGTTCACCTCTTGACCGAGAAGCATATGATCGCGGAACAAGTGTTTACTTAACCGATCGTGTTATACCTATGATTCCACACCGTTTATCGAATGGTATTTGTTCATTAAATCCACAAGTAGACCGTTTAACATTATCATGTGAAATGATTATTGATGGTTCAGGAATGGTCACATCACATGAGATTTTCCAAAGTGTTATTCGAACAACAGAAAGAATGACCTATTCTGATGTGTATAAAATATTGGAAGAAAAAGACGCTGCATTAATGGAGAGATACGAGCCACTAGTTCCAATGTTTGAAACTATGGCAGAGTTAGCAGCTGTTCTTAGAAAGAAACGTGAAGATCGTGGAGCCATCGATTTTGATTTCCCGGAAGCAAAAATCTTAGTTGATGAAGATGGTTGGCCTACGGACGTTGCAATTCGTGAAAGAACTGTAGCGGAACGTCTTATCGAAGAATTCATGCTAGCTGCCAATGAGACAATTGCAGAACATTTTAAATGGATGGATGTTCCGTTTATTTACCGTATTCACGAAGATCCGAAACCGGAAAAACTTCAACGCTTTTTTGAGTTTTTAACGAATTTCGGTCTAGTTGTTAAGGGTACAGGAAATAATATTCATCCAAAGGCTTTACAGGAGATTATTGAGTCGATTGAAGGAATGCCTGAAGAACCAGTAATTTCTACGATGCTTTTAAGATCATTACAACAAGCAAAATATTATGCAGAGTGTCTAGGACATTTCGGTCTATCAACGGAGTATTATACTCATTTTACTTCGCCAATTCGACGTTATCCCGACTTAATTGTTCATCGATTAATCCGTACGTATTTAGTAGAAGGAGATGTTTCTCAAGGTACTATCAACCATTGGGGAGCAATCATGGATGATATCGCCGAGCATACTTCTAAGCGTGAAAGACGTGCAGTAGATGCAGAACGAGATACTGATGCGATGAAAAAAGCACAATATATGGCTGATAAAATCGGAGAAGAATTTGAGGGTATCGTAAGCTCTATTACTAACTTTGGTATGTTTATCGAGCTTCCAAATACTATAGAAGGCCTTGTGCATGTGACGAACATGACAGATGACTATTACCGATTCGATGATCGTCAAATGATGATGATTGGAGAACGTGCAGGTAAGCAGTTCCGTATCGGGGATGAAGTAACCGTTCGAGTTGCTGATGTTAAAGCAGAAGAGTCCTCAGTAGACTTTGAAATCGTAGGAATGAAAAAAGCATTCCACCGAACTAGAAAAGAAGCCCCTAAAGTTATACACGCGAAGAAAAAAGAAGGCTCTGGTAATCAAAGAAAAGGTTCTTCCCAACCAGGTCCAAAGAAAGAAGTAAAACAGAAAAAGAAATTCTACGAATCAGTAGCTAAAAACTCACAAAAACGTAAACGTTCAAAGAAAAAATAAGGAGCGAGAAATCGCTCCTTCAGACTGTAGACAAACTCGAATTTTCTTAAATAGGATAGAGTAGGTTTTCCGAAGCTTACCGCTCGCTTTCCGCGGGCGAGCGACAAGCCTCCTCGTCGCTACGCTTCTGCGGGGTCTCGTCTGTCTCGCTTTCCCGCAGGAGTCGAGCGGACGCTTCTCCAAACCACAAAAGATATTTTTCTATTTAATGAAAAAAATTAAATTAATGAAAGTGACCAATTAGCTAACGTCTACAACCTGAAGGAGAGAAATCGCTTCTGTCCTACTTTTAAAGAGGTGAATGAGATGGCAAAAAAGAATGACGATAAGGTGCTTGCACAAAATAAGAAAGCCGGCCATGACTATTTTATAGAAGAGACAATTGAAGCTGGCATTGTGTTGCAAGGAACTGAAATTAAATCGATTCGTAACGGTAAAGTACAATTAAAGGATTCCTTTGTACGTATAAGAAATAACGAAGCATGGATTTCCAATATGCATATTAGCCCTTACGAACAAGGAAATCGTTTCAATCACGATCCTTTACGTTCAAGAAAACTACTTTTACATAAAAAACAGATTAGCAGCTTAATTGGTGAAACAAAAAGAGAAGGATTCACAATAGTACCGCTAAAAATGTATATTAAAAATGGCTATGCAAAAGTATTGATCGGTATCGGTAAAGGGAAGAAAGATTACGACAAACGTGATGTGTTGAAGAAGAAAGAAGCAAAACGTGAGATTGAAAGAGCATTCAAGGCTAGAAACCAATAGGGTACAAACCAGTATTGGTAGAATGTCTCACTTGAATTTTGACCTAATTTGATGTATAGTTATCTATGTAACGAAGCTTACATTATTCCATAAACGGGGACGTTATGGATTCGACAGGGATAGTCTGAGCTTGAGTTGCGCGTCGGAGGCTCGGCTCCGCAAAAACGGACCTTATAATAACAGGCAAAACAAACAACAACTTAGCATTCGCAGCGTAAGCTCGGATCTGCTTTATCTATTCATCGCCCATGTGGCTAGGTAGAGCTCAACTTTAGTGGGATACGGTTGGCAGTGCCACTTGAGCTGTCAGCAAGAGATTTCCAAGTTAGCGTACAGGACGCCCGCTTATCGGCATAATGCTACGCGAAGCTTTAAATAGGTAAGATACACGCGTAGAAGCTTAAGTGTTAGAGTTTCTGGACGCGGGTTCAAATCCCGCCGTCTCCATATTACAATTTCATTGAGTTTCAATGAATCTCAAAACCCTTGATAATCAAGGGTTTTTTATTTTGCTTGTTTCATTGAGTTTCATTGAATTTCATTCAACCATGGTCAAAACCATGGTCAAAAACTTTTACATGCTCATAAAATTTTCTAACTTATTGATTGCTTCATCTTTTGCTTTATCGGATACGTGAGCATAGATGTTCAACGTCGTCTGTACATCAGTATGACCAAGACGATCTTGAACCTCTTTAATTCCTACGTTTGCCTCAAAGAGAAGTGAGCAATGTGTATGCCTAAATCCATGAGTTGTTATTTTGGGAAGTTGATATTTTATTAAAACATGTTCGAGCCATTTGCGTGTTTTAGTAGGTTGTAAAAACTCGTTTTGTTCATTACTGAAAACAAGTTGATTACGCTGTAATGTATTAAATCCTAAAAGAAGATAGTCTTCTCGTTGTTGCTTTTTCCACTTTTTCAAAATCCCCATAGTGGTTGAGTCCATTTTTATTGTACGAGCAATACCTGTCTTCGTGGTTTTTACATAGAGTTTATTGTTTTTCCCTCTTGAAATGGCTTTATTAATACGAATTTCATTATTTGTGAAATCTATATCTTTCCATGTCAATGCAAGGGCTTCACCTTTACGCATCCCACTGTAGGAAAGAAGTTGAAATAACACATATGCTTTAAAATTACTCTCTTGCTCCATGCATCTAAGAAATTCAATGAGCTGTTCTTTTGTGTAGAAATTTTCAGGTTTGTCTTCATCATCAATGCAAACCTTTATCAATTTTTTTGCCATTTCTACTAAAGCAAAGGGATTTGTCCCAATATATCCACGCTTAATCGCAAAATTAACAACTTTTGAAGCATATGCTTTGACCATTCTGTATTTTTTTAACTTAGAAGCCCATTCATCAACATGTCTTTGACATATATCCACATTAATTTTTTCGATTTTATATGCTCCAAGAGCAGGTAGAATGTGATTGCGGAAAATACCAATTGTCTTAATAAATGTACTTTCTTCAACCGTTTTCTCATACTGAATAATCCATAACTCGTAGATATCTGCATACGTTTCTACTTGTCGTTTTTTAAATACTCCTTTGTCAATTTCAAGTTTAATTCGAGCTAAAGCCAGGTCAGCTTCTTTTTTCGTTTTGAATCCACGTCGAGTTGTATATTGTTCTTTACCAGTAAATGGGTCTATACCACAATATACTTTAAACATGTAGCATTTTTCATTATTTTTTTTTGTGTACGTTTTTATAGCGGTATTTTTTGTTTTATTCATTTTTTTTTCCTCCTATTATCTTACGGAGACAAGATGTAGAGGATATTGTTTGTCGCTTATTATATGAAAGCAACATATTTATCTTACATGATTTAAGCGAGGATACTCAAGTTTATCAAGCTTAAACTTTACAAAATGTCTCCTATTTTTTTAATAACTAAATTGATTTAGAAAATTATCGATTTCTGACTTGGAAACACGCTTCACACCTTCAATTTCACAAACTTTCAATCCCATTTCACGATATTTCGTAAACGTATTATTAGCCACACCAATATAATCACAGGCTTCTTTGATACTCATCCATTGCTTTGTGGTGGCATGAGGTGTGTGGTAATCCTTCATAGCGTCAGTAATCCAGTTTTTGAATTGGTTTTCAATAGAATATAATTGCTCAAAGTTGTTTATTAAATGGTCCATTTATTTTTACCCTCCTTTAATGTTTGAACTCATAATAGAACAAATTTAATCCTCAGTGAATACAAGAAGTGTCGTATGTTGCTTGACCCCTATATTCGGAAAATGGAAATTACACTAATTGGTAGTTATAAACACAAATAAATAAAATAAGGTTATTAACAGAAAGCACTGCAAGAACCATACAAGCAATTTCGTGGAATGGTGTAAGGGTGTTTTTTTGCCACGGGGAAGAAATCAGTTTCAATTCAACAAGCGATTAATTGTAAGAATAACGGGCGAATATGAGTTTGACGACAAAGATAAACCATATAGACACTTTCGTAAGAATGAGCAGATTTTAATAGAAAAGTACGGACAAGTTCAAAGAATTGTGCTTGTGGATAATAATGATTTTATTTATACTTTGGTGAAAAGCATTTAGTCATATATATATTTTATATGTCAGCTCTCTATACAAAGATAAGGAGAAGGTTTAGTGGAACTAACTGAAGAACAGAAAATCGTTATTGAAAAGATTAAAGATAGGAAGATAACTGGTTTATTTTTTATGGTTAGTAAACTAAACAGAGGGTGGTAGTTAAGATGGAAAAACAGTATTTTAACCTCATGCAACTTTTTGAAGGATATGTACGGAATTATCGCAGAATGAATTTGTCACATTTACATAATGTCTCTATGTTTACAAAAAGGGAAATTGACTATTTTGCACAATTAGGGGAATTTCTTGGATTCAATGCATTTGTAGAAGACTCTAAGTTTGATAAATTAAAAGGGCGTTCCCGACCAATGGATTTATCCTGGTGGAAATGGGATGCCAGATTTGATAAAGAACATTTTTTATATCTTGCTTTGCATTTGGAGAGGGAAAGCCTACCGAAGAAAGATGTTGAGACAATTGAAAAGCTATTTTCACAAACAGATGAAGGATATGTTCCACATAATGTTATTGGGATACAGTACATTGAATCTGCTGAAAGAATAGATTATCTAAACAAATTAATTCTTAATAAGAATAGGGTTCAAGGGTCAAATGTTCTAATAATTTACCGCTTTTTTGATAATGAATTTGATTTGCAAAGAGTTCGTGCGTATAGCATCACTCCAGATGGATTAAGTGAGGAGAGAAACGCCATTTTCAATAAAGACCAATCAGGCTATTGCTATATTTGCTTCGAGGAAGAGTATGTCCCCTTCAAAAAAGAAGAGAATCCATTTTAAAAATTTGGAAAAGGAATTTGTATAATGTCTAAGGGCAGAGGGGATTCAATCAATACAAAGTTTTCACCAGTTTGCTATTAAACATATAGAGCCAGAATTATGAAGATTGATTAAATTGTTTGGAATGATGAAAGGATGGGCTACTGCCCATCCTTTCTGTTCTTCATTACTTTATTCTTCTTCCGTTGTTGTCTTTGGATTGTTTTTAATAATGCTAAGTATATCGACAGCGGCCTTTCTACGTCTATCAGGGTCTTCTGATTGCATTTCCTCTTCTAAAATTTCTAAGGCGGTAGTTCCCAATTGACCAAGGCGACTTATTAATTTTTCAGGGTCCTTTTCATTTGGTGATGTTTGTTTGTCTTCTTTTTCTTCTTCCCAAATATCGATTGGATGTGTATGTTCAGTGGGAGGAATCTCATGTTTAGCTACCATACCTAATATTTCACCGATACCAGATGTAACAAAGGGGTGAGGGAACTTAGTTACGGTAGTCATATTTCTAAGCAATGACTTAACCTCTTCTTTTAATTCTTCCTTATTAATCATTTTCCTCCAATCACAGGACCGTCTATGACAAGTTCCATCTTTAACTTTATTTGGGTGATATTCATAATCACCAATAATACCAATATGAACAAACCCATCTTGAGTGATTAGTACAACGTCTCCTTTACGCATAACGTTTTTAAACGTATTTACAGTACCTAAGTTTGTTGATAAAGAGCGACCAGAGTAACCATAAGCAGAGGATAATGCATCTCGAATATCTTCTTTTGCCATTGTGGTCATATCTAAAACTTTACTCCAACCAATAGCGATAAAACCTTCATTTAAAAACTCGGAAGCCTTCTCTTTCCCCTCTGGTTTTGTTTTAAACTGAAATAGATTAATATTGAATAGATTCATTCGTAACCCTCCGTTTATATTGTTTTTGTTTCTTATAAAATCATCTTACCATAGCGTATTGGTTCGTGTCAATTCGTATTTTTAAAAAAATAACAGACGTAAATATCCGTAAATGTGCGTATTTGAGTGTCTTTGAATTTTCAATCTTTTCTTAACCTTTACTACCTTCTAAAGTAATTGAGTAAATACCGATGACGAAGAACTACCTTGTCAGACATTTGAAATCAGTTGAGGATTTTCGTATCAGAAGAAATGAATTAATCTTGAAAGAGTCAGAATTAAGAGGTGAGGCATAACCTGAATAGAAAGTATTGAGGATGACAGGCTTGCCTCGACAAATGGATAAGTGTTATAAACCGCAATTAAAATAACATTAGTTAATAAGTATTATTTTCTGTATAGATATGAGTTAAAATAGTATTATAGTTTGATGAAGATATATACATATCTATATTGGAGGTGGAATCAATGTTTAAGGTTGTAAATAATAATAACAAAAGAAAAATTGATTACGATGAATATAAACAAGCATTGACTGACTGCAAGTATGTAGCTGAGAAACAAGCAACGTATGTTTCTGGTAGAGTTAAAGATTTGAAAAAATTGCTGAAAAAAAATAATGAAGAATTGAATCTTTTTATTAATCACGCAAATGATTTAACAGAATTGAAAGACGAATCATTAATGACCATGTTAGAAAGTTTAAACGATACTATCTCTAATAATTTAAAACTGGGAATAAAAAATATAGAAGAATCTATAAATAAAAAGAAAAAGAATTTGAGTACGTTTACAGTAACGCTTTTTGGAAGGACAAAAGCAGGAAAAAGCACAATAAGGGAAGCCTTGACTGACGGAGATGGTGAGAGCATTGGTAAAGGCTCACAACGAACAACAAGAGACGTTAGAGAATACTACTGGAATAATCTTAGAATTATCGACACTCCAGGAATTTCTGCTTACGAGGGAGAAGAGGATGTTAAAATTGCTGAAAGCGTCATAGATGAATCGGATTTGATTATGTTTTTAGTTACAAATGACAGCATACAGGAAACTGAATTTGAAAAGTTAATTCAATTAAGGTCTCAGAATAAGCCGATTATTATATTGCTCAATGTTAAAATGGACATTGACGATGAATTATACAGGGAAATTTTCCTTGAAAATTACAAGGATACTATTAGTTTAAGTGGTCAGGCGGGGAATGTTGAAAGAATAAGAGAATACTCAAAAAAATACTTAGGAAGTAATAACTTTCAGATTATTCCTATACATGCGTTATCTGCGTTTAAAAGTACAAAAGAGGAAGATAAGGATTTGAAACGGAAGTTATATAATGCTTCTAACCTCAATAAAGTTAAATTTATGCTAAGAGAATTAGTGGTGAATCAAGGCAAACAAAAAAGAGTATTAAGTTTTAGGGATGATTATATTTATTATTTGAGAAGTTTAGAAAGCGTTTATTGGAACAGTTTTAAAGAGATAAAGCCGAGAGTTCAATATATTCGTGGAAAGCATAAGGCAATAAAAAGTTGGTTTGAAGAATTTAAAAAAAATGGATTAAGTACAATTGATAGTGATGTATCTCAAATATTCACACAGTTATCATCAGAAGTGGATGCTTTTGTAGATAGTTATGCGGGGAATAAAAATGCTGAAAAAAAATGGAATGAAAAAGTAGAGTCATATAAGATACATAACAGAATCAATGAGATTTATCAAAGTTTATCAAAAGAAGCAACGAGAAATTTGAATGAATTTTCACGTCAAATTACATTTGAAGTCAACAATCTCAATTTTGGTAGTATTGCCGATGATGTTAGCGAATTAAAGAAGGGTGTGATGGGAAAGGTTGCACGTTGGGGTGGTGCTGCCTTAAATGTCACATGGCTATTTACCTTAACTAATTTTTGGAATCCAGCAGGTTGGGTTTCTGGTGTAATTGGTATTGGAGGAGTTTTAATGAGCGTCATAGGCTTCTTTTCAGGAAACGATAGCAAAAAATTTGATAAAAGGAAATCAAAACTAAAAATCGATATGAAAAGGTCAGTTAACAAAATGGCTAATGATACAAAAAAGCAGTTGCGAAGTGCCTTTAAGAAAAATATTATTAACCCTTTGTATGAACAAGTAAATATTGAGTGGGATAAAAATGTAGACATGTTATTTGCATATTTAAACTTACTTAAAGAGTCAGCAATCCGTATTAGAAAAGAAGAACAACAAGAAAATGTTAATCTTTTTAAATTACTTTATGAACAAACATACCTAACAGAATTTGATAGTTCAATGTTGAAAGTTGCAAGGGAGCAGGGGGTCATGACTAAAATCATGACACACGATGATATAAATTTAAAACAACATAATAGTAGAAGGTTGTTAGAGAATATAATGGGAGAAAAGCTTATTTATATTGAATTTATAAATGAACCGAATGAACTTTTTAGGCGGTCACTATTTCCAGCAAAAACCGATGATATTGAGTTAGAAATCAATTTACCCCAAGTTATTGTTAGGGCAAGTAAAGATAGTGTTAGAGGGATAATTGGGAAAAAAGGAAGAAATATAAAATTAACAAATAGACTATTTGATGATATAAACATTACGGTGGAGGAGACGGGGTAATGGAAGAAATAAAATACATTAAGTACACAAAAAAAATAGATCAGTTAAAAGAGGATTTTAATAATATCATTGACCGAATTGACATTGATAAATGTAATTTTATAATGAGTGAATATAAAAATGATATTTCCAAAAGTATAGATAAAGGTAATGTGGAGATTGCTTTTATAGGTCAATACTCTGCTGGAAAATCAACATTAATAGCTTCTTTAACGGAGAATATGAATATAAAAACAGGACAAAATATAACAACAGATAAAGTTAATGAATATAAATGGAATAATATCGTATTAGTAGATACCCCTGGAATCGGAACTGACTATCAAGAACACTCCGACTTAGCATACAGGTATATGGATTTGGCAGATTTATTGGTGTATGTAGTAACAACTCAAGGTTTTGATGAATTAATTGCAAATGATTTTAAAAATATTGCTTTTACGCAACAAAAATCTTCCAAAATGATGTTAGTAGTAAATAAAACTTCTTTAGAGTCTATTGCCAATAAAACACATTGGGAAAATGATATTAAAAAAGTATTGTCACCCTATACTTTAGAGGAGTTCAAGGTGACTTTTACTGATGCTAATAGTTATTTAGAAGCATTAAAGCCAAATAATGAAAAGTTTCGTAATGCATTAATAGAACGAAGCAATATAAAAAATTTAATTGCAAATTTAGATGATTTCAGTGAAGAAAAAGGGATTGTTGGGAGACTGTTATCTCCTCTAAATGTATTAAATACATATTTAGATAAAATTATAAATGAAATTTCTACGAATGAAGAAGAAAAGAAAGTTCAAGAGTTATTATTAAGAAAAAAGTTCTTAGTTGTTGAAAGTAGAAAAAATACAAATAGAAAAATTGAGCGTGAAATTCAAAATCTATACAATAGTGTCATGATAGTTTCTGACGAGTTTCTATCTAAAATTACTGGTGAAAAAAATTCAAGTGAATTGAACTATGAATTCGAGACTACAAAAGAAAAAGTTGAAACAGTATGCAGTGAAGCTGGCGAAAAAATAGAAGATATTGTAGACCAAGAATTAGACGATTTAATTAAAAAAATAAATGCGTTAGAAGATACTCCTGTATTTAAAGAGCTAATAAACGAATTTAATACGGATGTAGACTTTAACGTTAATTTTAAAGACAAAAAGGATACAAATAATTTTAAAAAAGCTCCTGAATCTATAAGAGATATAGGGAAGTTTTTAGGCGTGGCAGGTAAGGGTTTTAAAAGTTGGTGTATAAATGCAGAAAAAGCTGGAAATGGATTGAGGAAACTATCGGGTAGTGAAGCACATAAATTTGTTTTAGATGTCGGACACTTTTTTGGTAAAAAGTTTCGACCCTATGAAGCATTGAAAATTGTAAACAAACTCGGAAAAGCTGGAGAGGTACTAACAAAAGTTGGTACAAAAGTGAGTGTTGTGACTGCGGTGGCGTCTCCGTTAATTGCAACCTACGAAGAATACCAAGAAGGAGCAAATGAAAAACGGTTGTTAGAAGCGAGAACTGAAGTTAGAAATAACTTCAGAACCTGGGCTAATGAAATTAAAAGTAATGCTCAAGAGAAAAGAGCAGAGTTGTTGAAAGCAGTGCATGATAAAGAATTGGATAATATTAATAGTCGTATTCATTCCCTTAGAGATAAAGAAAAACTTCAAACAGAGCAATCAAAATTATTATTAGAACTACAGCAAGAAGTCGAACGCACTTCAAGGGATATTGATGGCAATATGTGAAGAATTTAAAAAGAAGGTCCTTTATGTCTAATCCCTTAAACCTTTGTTTTGTACACACCTAAAAAACATTGTCCTTAAACATAAAATCATGTCCTTAAATAAAAAAGTATGGTCAAGACCGAATCAATATCAGGTAATAAGCCTGGTAGATCTTCGGTCTTTTTTAATGCCCCGATACAGAAGAAAGCAGAAGGAAAACAGGAGAAAAAGCAGTGGAGAAGGAGAGAAGAAAGGGCGAATCCAGTACCTTTGGACAAAGTTTATTCTGTCTGCGACCATGAAAATTCTGTACAAGTTTGAGCAAAAGTTGGGGAATAAGAGGTCCAAACTTTTTTCTCTTCCAAAAGATGGGGAGAAGGAGTGAGACCAAGTAGGATAAGAAAAAGCCTTGTTAATTATCAAAATTACTGCTTTTTTAAAAAGTAGTAACAGACAATAAACAAGGCTGTGAAATCCTTCTCATGATTAGATTTTACAACACTTGTTAGAGAGTGTCTAAAGTGCATAAAAATCCCTTTAAGTATAGAAATGATAAATAAAACTCTTCAAGTATTTATATGGCTTAGCCTCTTGGTGGATGAGGGTCGTTCCCGTAGCTGTTTCTTTCTCTGATTTGTCCACTTCGATTATGAATGAACAGTTCAGATTTTTGGTTTTTGGCAATTCCTGTGGCGAATGTAATAGCTTCTGATTGCGTCCGAAACACCTTGGTTGCTTTTGAATTTCCTGCACCTTTAACTTGGTATCCTCCACTTGAACGGGGAGTTACATGCTGGTTCTTACCCATCTTTTCACCTCATAGTTATTTATTTTAGCGTGGAAGGCGAACATTAGTTGTCTATCATCATATATAAATTTGTTGTAGTATTAGGATATATATATTATTTTTTGGCTCTTATTTGTTCTGCAAAACAAATAGGAGCCTTTTATTTTAGTTTTCGCTTTAGCTCACGTTCAAGTTTTTGCATCTCTCTTTTCATGCTTTGGTTCATTTCACGATTTAACTTTCTAACCGTACTGTTTACCTTTGATTTATTCACTTTTACTCGCACCATTTTTTTCCCACCTCCTCAGACTTTTAGGGATAATTTATTCGCCCTCCACTGTTCTTATTATATCGTTAATCGCCCATTATCACAATATGTTGTGCATTCATATGTTAATGAGACACAACATGTAGTGTTTGTGGTAGACTTCAAAAGTGAAATGTGGTAATGCCATAAAAACAGATATTTATAAAGTGAATAAAAACTAATATTTACGAGAAGGGTTCTCATACTATGAAATTTGTTTTCTACAATGACACTGGACGGATTGTATATCCTCATACAGCTTGCTTTTTGCATGGGTGTTCGGGAAGTATTAACCCAATTCAGCACTTAGAAGAGCGAATTTTTATCCTACCAGAAGGAAGTTATCCGTCTGTTAAACTGTGGGATTATGGTGAAGATAAGGGATTAGAAATCCTAATCTCACCATCTAAAGTGAGAATTGACATGAAGTATACCTGGAAATTGATTTTCATATTGAAACAAAGTAAGATGGAATAAACTATTAGAATCTTTTAAAAGGTCGGGTTCCTATGAGGAAATTTCGTAATCACTATACAAATAAAAAATTTCTAACCAACGCTTAGTCATCAGACTGAGCGTTTTTTATATGGTTTGTTTTCAAACAACATTGAAAGAAGGTGATGATAGTGAAAATGAAGGTACAAGATTTGTTAGTAGAAATTATTGGTGACGTCTCAATGATAATCGTTTCTCTCTTTGGAGCGTATTATATCAAAATTGTTCTAATTGGTTGATTCAAAAGAGAGAAGTGAGGTGAGGAAGGAATGAAATGTTATTAGGAGAAATGGTGTGATTTTGATAAAGAAACTCTGATAGAAAACAGTGTGAATATCGAGTTTTTATTGGACAGTGATAAATAATACTAACAGTAACAGGAGGTAGGAAATATGAAGAATGAAATAGCACAGTATAACGCTGATTTTTATAAAAAATTCGAGCAAGTAGATGTGACTGATGTTGATGACGGTATAAAAGGTTGGCTAAATGAGGACATTAAAATCCATGAATATGGCTTTAGCGAGGTGAATAGTGAAGAGGAGTACCAGGCAATAAAGGAAGAGATATTTGAGGTCCTGATGGAAAGGTAGTCCAGAGCTAAGACCTGCTAATGCGTATAATAACGCTCCTATTAGCCAAAGGAATGAGCAAGCAGATGAAACTAAATAGGTAGCGGAGATGAATGAAAGGATATGATTAATTTTGAAAAAAATTAAGAGGAAAGCGAAATGTCAAAACCCAAATAGACGAGCTATGGAAGTTCCGATAGAGCTTATGATGAACCAAACTTTAAAAATTGCTAATCAGAAGGTTCTTCGCCTCTTAACAAAAAGAGGCTTCTAAGGAATTAGAAGAGGACCAGAGTTTCTATACAATCTTGCTGAATTTTTAAGATTGCCAAATATCGAATAGGGCTGGATTAAGGATATATATTGTTATTCTTATTTGAAAAATGATGCTTCTGTGACAGTGTCCGATATTTTAAGAATTTATTCCGAAAATGAGTATTTGGAAGAATATTGAATCAACGAATGAATTAGAGACTTTATAGATTCGACACTTTGCCCAACTGTGGTAAGGTGTTTTTTTGTCAACCTGCCGAACCATTCACTACTCCTGTTCTATCAGTTATATTTCAAACTGCAAAAACTATAATATAATGTTCAAACAAAAAAAGGATTTCTATTTGAAAACCTATTAAAACAGGATGCTCTAATCCAATGATTAGACAGCTTTTACAGGAGGAGAAATGAACATGGTTAAACATGGGAGTGACAGAGCGGTAAGTAATAATTTTGGGTCTACTCTGAAATACTATCGTGAGAAAAAAGGTCTAAGCCTACAGGAGCTTTTTGAGCGTACAGGTGTGTCAAATAGTTACATCTCACGACTTGAGCGTGGAGATAGAAAAGCACCATCCATTCCAATCTCCTCAAAAATCGCAAATGCACTGGGCATTCCACTTTCACTGTTATTAGACATTTCAACGTCTGAAACTACGAGTAATGAAGCTCCGTTAGTAGCAGAGCTGATTTTGTATAATGAATGCAAAATAGACGCTGACCACCTAATGGGTAAAGACGAGAAAGAATCTTTTATCCAAATCATTGAGTTTGTTCTTGAAATGAGATGGGATGAAGATAACAAAATTAAGCAGTTATTTGACTTGTCGGAGCTGATTGATGATTTTAAAGAGGTAAGTAAGTAGACTTGGGAATTTGGGGGACTCTATTAGAGTTCTCTTTTTTTAACAGGAAGGAATTGAGAAGAAATGAGTTTTAAAGGGAGCGAAAAAGAGTATTTACTGAGTGTGTTTTTATCTAAAAACAAGGAAATTCTTGAGAAAGAGCTTAACCTTACTTTAGAAAATGTTCAGTTAGAAAAACATTATCCAGGTATGAAAATTGATATGTACGCATGTGATTATAATTTAGGAGCAGAGGTATTTGTTGAAAGTTTATTGCTTAAAAGTAATAAGGCTCACCAAAATAAGGTCTTAAAACTGATTAATATGATGGATAAAGGTATTATTGTCTATTTAGCACTTGATTTCCAACAAAAACACTTAGAGGAACTGAAACAGGTTATACAAACGTCTGGTAAGGCAATAAGCATTTACTTTTTAAAATTGAATACAAATATTCTTGATAATCTTCAAAAGCTAAACCAAATGCACAAGCTGAAAATTTATGAGAATCTAAACTTGTTAAATACATTGAATCCTATTCAATACTTAGAAAAGGAGAGTATTGTAGAGCCGATTGTAGCTAAAAGGTTGGTAAGAGTAGATAAAAGTTATGATTTAGAATCAAGAAAAGGAGCTAACGAATTTCTTTTAGATGCTCTAAGAAGTAGAATTTCTTACTTTCTTACATTCCATCGTGAAAAGGCTAATTTATCAAATCTTATTCTCAGTTTTGGAGCAGGTCGTAGCGATTGCAATTACTATGTATCGTTAAGTGACAGAAGAAATATGGCTTTTGTAGAGTTGCGTTTTAGCGATAACAATAGCAATATATACAATTCTATTAAGGAAAAAGAAGAGAGTGTCCAAGAGAGGTTCGGTGGAGTAGTCAATTTTAAAGATAACTGTATATCAGTAAAGTACCATCCATTTGAAAGTGTTGAGGACACAGTCGCGAAATTGGTAGATATATTTGAAAAAATGATTATTGCTTTCTCAAATTACACTTATTATTTCTATGAGGATAATAAACAGATGTGGGATTACCATGCACAAGGGATATGAAAAAAATGTAAGGCATTGGGAAATCCAATGCCTTTTTAGTTGCCCTTAAATCGTTTAATGAATTCTTTGCCAAATTCTCTGGTGTTTAATTTTGTTCGGTCTTTTGGCTCGTACTCAATCTTGAATAAGAACTCGTCATTTAACTTTTTTAATTCTCCATACATATTCTTTACAGGTGCTTCTATTCCACCTGTTACATGATAAATCTCAAGTTTGGGTAAGGCGTTCCTATCAGCGTATTGATAAATTCGATACATTCCATTCATTGAATTGACTTCTATCTTCTCCAACAATTTGTTCATACTATTATCTCCTTTTCAATTTTTAGAAATTTTCAATAATAATATTATATCATCATATTTAAGGTATCATATCCAACCTGCTATGATAGTAGGACCCAATGGTGTCTGTTTCATAAATTTAGCTTTTAAATAGAATGCTCATGAGAAAATGGTATTGTAGTTTGTCGGGAGTTAGATGTTCTTTCAAATACAAGGGATTTTGAAACCAAACAATATTTAAGGTAATGGAAAAAGAAATGAATCTACTTATTGAGAAAATTGAATTGTATAATATACCTATAGAAATAATGTGGGAGGAGTCATTGATGAAAGAGGAAATCCTTTTATTGAAAATACAGAACGCATTAAAAGAAAGAAAAGATTACTATGAAGCCACTCGTGGAAATTGGAAGATAAATAAAAGTCGATTGCCATTTATTCAATACGTTGCTGGGATAAGTGGCGGTAAAGTTGTTTGTGCTTTCCAACCTTCTAAGTGGGAGGTTATTGAATATGGCACTGAAAAGGGGAGAAAAAGATTTGAAGGTAATGAAGTTCCGTCTGAAATATTAGTAAAATTGCAAAAAAAAGAAGAACAAGTGCTGAGAAAGTTTGGGCGTGGAAGTGCAGTTGCTTATATATCTCTTACTGAAATAGAAAATTATTAATATTAACCTATATGATACTATCGAATATAAGGAACATTGTTACATCCAAGAAAATCATTAGGGACTAATATCCTTTGGTTGGTTTTTCTTATTTTATTTTATATATGAAATAGAGGGGTTCAAATTGAATACAGCATACCATACAAAATATTTTGCTAATAAATTGATTAACCGTTCTCCATCTAACGATATAGAGAAGCTCTCTATGTCATTATTTAATGCTTCAGTAGATATTAATCCTCACCAAGTAGATGCGGCCTTATTTGCCTTTAAATCACCGTTATCTAAAGGTGTCATTTTAGCAGATGAAGTTGGGCTTGGTAAGACGATTGAGGCAGGTCTTGTGCTTTGTCAGTATTGGGCAGAGAGAAAAAGAAGGCTATTAGTTATATGTCCATCTTCAATAAGAAAGCAGTGGAGTCTGGAGCTTCAAGAGAAGTTTAATTTACCAAGCATTATTTTGGAAACAAAAAATTACAATGAGGAGCTTAGAAAAGGAAACGGTAATCCTTTTAACCAATCTTGCGTTATTATTACATCTTTTAATTTTGCTCACAGAAGAAAGGATGATATTAAAGCTGTTAATTGGGATTTAGCTGTAATAGATGAGGCTCATAAACTAAGAAATGCTTACCGAAAGAGCAACCGTATTGGACAAGGGATAAAATGGGCAGTTGAAGATAGAAAAAAACTCTTATTAACAGCAACCCCACTTCAGAATTCCTTGTTAGAGCTATACGGATTATCGACTATAATCGATGACCGAATTTTTGGCGACTTAAAAGCATTTAGAGCTAACTATATAAATGATGGACACTTGGAAGAATTGAAAGAAAGACTTAAAGGATTTTGTAAAAGAACACTTAGAAAAGATGTGTTGGAATATATCAAGTACACAGAAAGACACGCCTTAACCCAACCTTTTACATCAAGCGACAGAGAACAAGCTCTTTATAAAGCTATCTCTGATTTCCTACAAAGGGAAGATACATTTGCTATACCTAAAAGTCAAAGGGTTTTAACAACTCTAATTCTAAGGAAATTACTTGCTTCTTCGACGAATGCGGTCCAACAGACCTTACAGACTATTAAAAAGAGATTGATTGATATAAGAGATGGACTTACAGCTACTAATCTTCTGTTAGAGGAGTTAGTGGACGAAGACGAATTGGAAACTTTAGAGCAAAGTGAAGATGAATTTGAAGAAAATATTGATAATTATGAAATGGTAGAAAAAGAAGAGTTTGGACCTGATATTGAAAAAATCAATCAGGAAATTCTTGAAATAGAAAGATTTATCCAAATGGCTAACGAAATTAAAGTTGATACAAAATCGGAAGCCTTGTTAAAAGCATTAACTATTGGTTTCGATAGAATGAATGAATTAGGTGCAAACAAAAAAGCATTAATTTTTACGGAATCTAAAAGAACACAAGAGTATTTAAAGACATTCCTTGAGGCAAATGGGTATAAGGATAAAATTGTCTTATTCAATGGAACAAATTCGGATAAAGGGTCGACAGAAATATATAAACAATGGGTGGAAAAAAATCAAAATACGACCAGAATTAGTGGTTCAAAGATAGCAGATAAGAGAAATGCACTTATCGAATATTTCAAAGATAAAGCCGAAATAATGATTGCAACAGAATCAGCTTCAGAAGGTGTTAATTTACAATTTTGTTCTCTTCTTGTAAATTATGACTTACCCTGGAATCCACAAAGGATAGAACAACGGATTGGACGTTGTCATCGTTATGGACAGAAGTACGATGTAGTTGTCATTAACTTTATCAATCAGCGAAACCAGGCTGATATAAGAGTGTACGAACTATTAAATGAAAAGTTCAGTCTTTTTGAAGGTGTGTTAGGTAGTTCAGACGAGGTATTAGGTTCTGTTGAATCAGGCGTTGATTTTGAAAGAAGAATCTTAGACATTTACCAAACATGTAGAAATCCTCAAGAAATTGAAAGTGCTTTTCAACAACTACAGCAGGAAATGGAAAATAATATCCAACAAAGAATGGATAAAACAAGAGATAAGCTATTAGAAAATTTCGATTTGGATGTTCATGATAGATTAAAATTCAATCTTCAATTTACAAAGAACCATCTCAATAAACTTGAAAGTCTATTTTGGAATGTAACAAAGTCTATTTTAGAGGATGAAGCAAAATTTGATAACGACCAGTTTAGTTTTAAACTAAATAAAGCTATAAATGAAAGAATAACAAGTGGTAAATATTTTATGATATCAAAACAAAGGAAGACTGCAGAAGGTGTCAATTTATACCGTTTATCTCACCCTCTTGGTGAGTACGTAATTGATAAAGCTCTTTCGATATCAACTCCCCCAGCTAAATTGGAGTTTGATATTACCAATAATCCTATGAGAATCTCATTAGTACAATCACTAAAAGGTAAGAGTGGTTATCTTATTCTTTCTAAGCTGGGGATTGAATCATTTGAGAAAAGTGAATACTTGTTATTTAGTGGCTTTACGCTTGATGGTGAGATACTCGACCAAGAGCAATGTGAAAAACTATTCCAGTGTCAAGCAAATACAATTCCATTAAACAATATAGAGGAAAA
This sequence comes from Psychrobacillus mangrovi, assembly GCF_037104765.1. Taxonomy (NCBI): domain Bacteria; kingdom Bacillati; phylum Bacillota; class Bacilli; order Caryophanales; family Bacillaceae; genus Psychrobacillus; species Psychrobacillus mangrovi. The sequence continues at coordinate 22,916 of NZ_JBAWSY010000009.1, forward strand.
TCATAGTCACAAGTTGTTGAGAGAAATGGATAGATACTCAGAAGCAACAGTTAGTATGGTGATGGAACAAAACAATAAGTATTTTAAAGACGAGCAAGAAAGGTTGCAAAAGTGGGCAGACGATTTAGTTCTGGCTTCCGAACAGGAACTAAATGATATTAAGCGAAACATTCGAGATTTATCAAGGAAAGCAAGATTGGCGATTAATACTGAAGAACAACATGAGATTCAAGTGCAAATAAATGAACTTGAAAAGAAGAAGAGAACAATGCGTAGAAAGATTTTCCAAGTGGAAGACGAAGTGATTGAAAGAAGAGACGAGTTAATTGAGGAGCTTGAATCCAGATTACATCAAAGTACAGATAGGGATGACCTATTTATGATAAAATGGGAAGTTGTGTAGGTCAAAGGAGGAAAAGTAGTGAGTGAAAGTTATCAAAAGCTAATAGCAATATTAAAAGAAATGTTCCAATTAGACCAATCCGACTTGGATTTTGGTATTTATAGAATAATGAATTATAAAAGAGATGAAATCAAAAAATTCCTAAATGAAGATTTACTACCGCAGGTAAAAACAGAACTTGAAAAATACATTTCAGTCGAACAAAAAGGTGTGGAAAAAGAACTTAAAGACCTTACTGTGAAATTAGAAGAGGCTGGTGTGGCATTTGAAAGTAGTTCTAAGTATGTTGCGTTAAACTCAAGGCTTGATAAAGGTTTAAATGTTACATCAACTGAAAATGAGGTTTATTCTCACCTGGCTAACTTTTTTAAACGTTACTATAGTAATGGAGATTTTATTTCTTTAAGACGATATAAAAAGGATATCTACGCACTTCCATATGAAGGACAAGAAGTAAAGTTACATTGGGCGAACGGTGACCAATATTATATTAAGACAGCAGAACACTTTAGGGATTATACTTTTACTACACCTGACGGTAATAAGGTTCATTTTAAGCTGATTGATGCTGAAACTGAAAAAGATAATAATAAATCTCAAAAAGGAAAAGAAAGACGTTTTGTTATTTCTGAAAACACACCTTTAGTTGTGGAAAATGGAGAATTGTTTATAGGGTTTGAGTATGTTGTTAAAGATATAAAACAAAAAGATTTAACAAATCAAGCGTTGGAAATTATTTCCGAGCGTTTAACGACTGAGCCTGATTTTAAGTCATTTCAAAGTTTATTAGCACTTGTACCAACTGAAAAAAATCCAAAGAGATTATTAGTTGAAAAGTATCTTAATGATTATACATCTCGTAATACTTTTGATTACTTTATCCATAAGGACCTGGGTGGATTCCTAAAACGAGAAATTGATTTCTACATAAAAAATGAGGTTATGTTTTTAGATGATGTTGAGGTTGAGGACACTATAAAAGTTGAACAATATCTAACAAAAATAAGGGTTATCAAAAAAGTAGGAAATAAGATAATCTCCTTCCTTGACCAAATTGAGGGGTTTCAAAAAAAAATGTGGTTAAAGAAAAAATTCGTAACAGAAACAAATTACTGTATTACTTTAGACAAAATTCCCGAAGAGTTTTATCCAGTAATCATTGAGAATAATAGACAAATTGAAGAGTGGAAAGAACTTTTTAAGATTAATGAGATAGATGGGGACTTGATGAAAGCTGGATTTTCAGAGCCGATTACTGAAACCTTTTTAAAGCAGAACCCTTCACTTTTACTTGATACTATCTTTTTTGACCATGAATTTAAAGAAGCACTTATAAGTCATTTTGATGACTTAGATAAGGAAATTAATGGGGTATTAATCCATAGTGAAAATTTCCAAGCATTAAATCTAATTAAAGATAAGTACAGGAACAAATTTAATTTTATCTATATTGACCCTCCGTATAATAGAGAGGGAGATGGCTTTGTTTATAAGGATAATTACAAACATTCAAGTTGGTTAAGTATGATTAATGACAGAATCAGAATCTCCAAAACAATCTTAAATAGTGATTTTGGTATTTTTACAAGTAGTATAGATAAACATGAAATGTTCAATTATAAACTTCTCCTGGATAGCATATTGGGAGCAGATTCATTTGTAAATGCCATTGTTAATGTAAACAATCCTAAAGGTCGTTCAGACCAAAAGCATCTACCAACTGCACATGATAATATATTATTTTATGCAAATGATGAAGCTAAATCATATGGTTGGTTACCAGAAGAAAAGGTACTTAAAAGGTATTCAAAAGAAGAAAATGGAAACAAATATCGAGAAATAGATTTAAGAAAAACAGGCGACAATGATTTAAGGGAAGATAGACCCAAAATGTTCTATTATTTTTACTTTAATGAGGAGACAAACGAATTTTATCCTTCCTATGAAGAATTGGAGATGGAAGGGTTTGTGAAAATAATTCCGTTAAGGGCAGATGGTCGTGAAGGTCGTTGGAGATGGGGAATGGACACTTCACTTGGTAACTTAAATAAACTTGTTCCTAAGTTTATGCCAAATAGAAAAGTATGGTCAGTTTTTGAAAAAGATTTTTTAACTGACGAAGAAAGAGTAATGCCGACAAGTGTTTGGTATGAAAAAAGTTTTAATAGTGAAAGAGGAACAGAAGACTTTATTGATTTAGGTTTCGATAAGGAAGACTTTCCAAGACCTAAACCTGTGGGATTATTAGTATCTTTAATTGAACACACGATGACTAAGGATGATTATATCTTAGATTTTTTTGCTGGTTCAGGAACAACAGGTCATGCTGTCGTAGAACTAAACCGACTTGATGATGGCAATAGAAAGTATATTCTTGTGGAAATGGGCGAATATTTCAATTCAGTCACAAAGCCAAGACTCCAAAAAGTAATTTATTCAAATGATTGGGAAAATGGTAAACCAGTCTCAAGGGAAGGTTCAAGCCATATTTTTAAATATATTCGTCTTGAATCTTATGAAGATACACTAAATAATCTTGTAATTAATTTAACCCAAGAGCAGTTATCATTGCTGGAAAAGAATCCAGAATTAAGAGAGCAGTATATGCTTTCTTATATGCTCAATAATGAAACAGAGAATAGCATGTCACTTTTAAATATAGATATGTTTAAAAATCCATTTGAATATAAATTAAAAATTGCCAATGGATTGAAAACTCAATTGACAACTATTGATTTGGTAGAGACTTTTAATTATCTTTTGGGTATTGAAGTAATAAGGAATGAAGGAAAAAAGCGTTATAGTGCTGAAAAGGATAATGATAATGAAGTCCCAGGGGCGGTCAAGTTAAGTTATGCAAAAGATGGAGAATATGTCTTCAAAGAAATTGAAGGCAGAACATTGGATGGTGAGAAAGTTCTTGTTATTTGGCGTACTTTATCAGGTGATATAGTAAAGGCTAATGCGGCCCTTGATGCATACTTCTTAAAGAAGAAATACAGCACACAGGATTTTGAGTTTAATCGAATTTATGTAAATGGAGATAATAACCTTCAAAATCTAAAACTGGATGATGAAAGATGGAAAATTGTATTAATCGAAGTAGAATTTAAAAAGCTCATGTTTGATGTTCAAGATGTATAATGTGGTAATAAAATGTGTAAAAAACATAGATAATAAAACATATAAAGATATTAATTATCTCCGTACATATCTCAAATCGCTCACTCGGTTGAGATATTGAGGTGGAGATTTAAAGTCACGGAAGATTATAGTGATGCAAAAGACCTGGTTTTATAAATGGTCGGAGGAGGAAAGTAATGAGTGATAATTATCAGAATCTAATTGGAATTTTAAAAGAAATGTTTCAATTAGACCAATCTGACTTGGATTTTGGTATTTATAGAATCATGAATTATAAAAGAGAAGAAATTGAAAAGTTCCTAAACGAAGATTTACTTCCACAAGTGAAATCTGAACTGGAAAAATATATTTCAATTGAGCAAAAAGGTGTAGAAAACGAACTTAAAAAACTAAAAGAAAAATTAGAAGATGCTGGTGTGGAGCTTGAAAGTAGTTCTAAATATGTTGCATTAAAATCCAAAATGGATAATGGTATTAATTTAACTTCAGCAGAAAATGATGTATTTTCTCACTTAGCTAATTTTTTTAAACGTTATTATAATAATGGGGATTTCATATCTTTAAGACGATATAAAAAAGATGTATATGCAATCCCATATGAAGGACAAGAAGTAAAGCTACATTGGGCAAATGCAGACCAATACTATATTAAAACTGCCGAACATTTTAGAGACTATACTTTTGTTACACCTGATAATAATAAAGTTCATTTTAAGTTAATTAATGCAATAACAGAAAAAGATAATAATAAATCACAAAGAGGAAAAGAGAAAAGATTTATTATTAATCAAGATGAACCTGTGGTAATAGAAAACGAAGAACTTATTATTCAATTTGAATATGTATTAAACGAACAGAAGCAACAGGATTTAAATAAACAAGCGATTCAAATTGTTTCGGAATCAATAGATAATGTTATAGAACTAAGACAATTCCAAAGTCTACTTGCGATTGAACCTACCGAAAGAATTCCTAAAAGGAAATTAATCGAAAAGTATTTGAATGATTATACTTCTCGAAATACGTTCGATTACTTTATCCATAAAGACCTTGGTGGATTCCTTAAAAGGGAATTAGACTTCTATATTAAAAATGAAGTTATGTTTTTAGATGATATTGATGTTGAAGATAACCTGAAGTTTGAACAATATCTAACTAAAATAAGAGTTATCAAAAACATTGGTGGTAAGATAATTTCATTTCTTGAGCAGACAGAGAATTTTCAGAAAAAATTATGGTTGAAGAAGAAATTCGTAGTTGAGACAAATTATTGCATAACTTTAGATAAAGTGCCCCAAGAATTTTATAAACAAATTACTGAGAATAAGAGACAGATTGAAGAATGGAAAGAACACTTTGCAATTGATGAAATTGATGAGGACTTAACAGGGGAAGGATTTTCCGAACCTATTACCGAAGATTTCTTAAAACAAAATCCATCGCTTTTAATCGATACTGCATTCTTTAATAATGATTTTAAAGAATCTCTTATAAGTAAGTTTGAAGATTTAGATGAAGAAATTAATGGGGTTCTAATTCACAGTGAAAATTTCCAGGCATTGAATCTTTTACTTGAACGATATAAAGGTGTAATAAAAGGAATTTATACAGACCCTCCATATAATACAAACGCTTCAGAGATATTATATAAGAATAATTATAAAAATTCTTCTTGGCTTTCACTTATGTTGCCCAGAATTGAATTATCAAAAAAATTACTAAGTTCGAATGGGATAGCATGTTATACAATAGATGACCTTGAAGTTAGTTACCTAAAAATTCTTATGGACCAAGTTTATAATAAAGATAACTTTTTAGCCACTGCCCTTATAAGAAACAATCCTTCAGGTAGGTCAACTGTAAAAGGTTTTTCAATTAATCATGAGTATGCTTTGTTTTATTCTCAATCTGAAAGTGCTGAGCTTGGTAGGTTACCACATAATGAACAACAGCTTAATCGTTATGACCTCAAAGATGAAAATGGAGCATACGAATGGGAAAATTTTAGAAAGAATGGTACAGATTCTGATAGAAATGATAGACCAAAGCAATTTTATCCCATTGGTATTAATGAAGAGGGGGTATTGAGGATTCCTCTATGTCACTGGGATGAAATAAGTAGTAGTTATATATTGGATGAAGATATTCAATCAACAGATAAATTGGTATATCCTATTAATTCAGTTGGCGTCGAAAAAGTATGGAAATATGGTATTGACAGAGCACGTCTTATGATAAATGAATTTATAGTAAAGAGTGTAAACGGTAATCTTGAAATATACCGCAAAAAATATTTAAACGAAATGGGGTCATTACCTCGAACATGGTGGGACAAACCAGGGTATTCTGCACGAGATAATGGAACAAGGACTATAAATGATTTGTTTGGAACAAGTGCTAAATTTGATTTTCCAAAGGCTGTTGATGCAGTGGCAGATTCGATTAGGGTACTAAATATCCAGGATGGAGATACTGTTCTTGACTTTTTTGCAGGTTCAGGTACTACAGGTCATGCAATAATTAATCTCAATAAAGAAGATAGAGGCAATAGAAAGTATGTCCTTGTAGAAATGGGTGAATATTTTAATACTGTAACTAAGCCTCGTATACAAAAGGTGGTATATTCTAAGGATTGGAAAAATGGAAAACCTGTTTCAAGAGAAGGGGAAAGTCATTTTTTCAAGTACATACGTCTTGAATCATATGAAGATACTATTAATAATCTTGAAATCAATTTAACCCAGGAGCAGTTATCATTGCTTGAAAAGAATCCAGAATTAAGAGAGCAGTATATGCTTTCTTATATGCTCAATAATGAAACAGAGAATAGCATGTCACTTCTAAATATAGATATGTTTAAAAATCCATTTGAATATAAATTAAAAATTGCAAATGGATTGGAAACTCAATTGACAACTATTGATTTGGTAGAGACTTTTAATTATCTTTTGGGTATTGAAGTAATAAGGAATGAAGGGAAAATGCGTTATAGTGCTGAAAAGGATAATGATAGTGAAGTCCCAGGCGCGGTCAAGTTAAGTTTTGCGAAAAGTGGAGAATATGTTTTTAAAGAAGTTGAGGGTAGGTCTTTAAGTGGAGATAAAGTCCTTGTGATTTGGAGAACATTATCAGGTGATATCATTAAAGATAATGCGGCCCTTGATGCATATTTCTTAAAGAAAAAGTATAGTACAAAAGATTTTGAGTTCAATCGGATTTATGTGAACGGAGATAATAACCTTCAAAACCTAAAGTTGGATGAAGAAAGATGGAAAGTTGTTCTAATCGAAGAAGAATTTAAAAAGCTAATGTTTCATGTGCAAGAGGTATAAGGGGGTGTTGAAATGGTGACTAAAACAAAAAAGGGTAAACAAGCTAAAGCACCTCAATTAAAATTTAATAAGCGATTGGTTCTAAACCAGTATTTCCTTTCATTATTTGGTGTAGAAAAGTTTGAGGAAATTGGGAAGGAAATGAAGAAACCTAAATTTGAAGGTTTATCAGAAGATAATAACACCAATTTCTATCACTTCCTTGTTGATGATTGGATGGATAAAGTAAAAATAAGCAAAGATAAGCTCCTTCAATATGATAATAATATTGTGGAACATACGAAACGAATATCTGAAAATAGGGAATTAGGATTCACGTGGAAGTATTTTCAGTACCTATCACTTCTTTTTACTGAGCTGTATCTTGATAAATACTTCAACGAGAAAGATAAATTGCTACAATTGCTAAATGAATATGTTGAACAGTTCAATGAGGACAAGTTAGAGACTGATAAAGTTGACTTATATAAGGAATATGAGCTGAAAAAGTTGGCGTTTTGGAATGCAACAGGGTCAGGAAAGACCCTAATTATGCACGTTAATATCCTTCAATATCTTTATTATTTGAAGGCATTGGAGAAAGAGAACGAAATTAATAAAATCATTCTTTTAACTCCAAATGAAAGACTTTCCAACCAACATCTTGAAGAATTTAAAAACTCTGGATTAAAAGCGGAGCTGTTTGATAAAACAAAGGGTGCTCTATTAAGATTAGCCGAAACAACGATTGAGATAATTGACATTCATAAAATAGGAGATGAAGAAGGAGAAAAAACGGTTGCTGTTGATTCTTTTGAAGGCAATAATCTTGTTTTAGTTGATGAGGGGCATAAAGGGGCATCAGGACTGGTTTGGAAAGAAAAAAGAGACAAATTAAGTGAAAAAGGTTTTTCCTTTGAATACTCAGCAACCTTCGGTCAAGCAATGAAGGCATCAGGGAAAGACGAACTAATACAGGAATATGCCAAGTGTATCCTGTTTGACTATTCTTACCGTTACTTTCATACGGATGGATACGGAAAAGATTACCACATCTTGAACCTTCAGGATGATAGTAATGAAGATGTTCGTCAACTTTATTTAACTGCATGTTTGCTAAGCTTTTATCAACAAAAGAAATTATTTGAAGACAATAGAAAAGATTTTTCGGCTTTTTTATTGGACAACCCACTGTTTATATTTGTTGGTGCAAGTGTTCTTAAGGGAAAGAAGAACACAGAGGCTTCTGATGTTGTTGATGTTCTGACCTTTTTCTCCGAATTTGTGAAAAATGAAGTAAAAAGTGTCCAAAAAATTGAAAGATTGCTTGGTGGTAGTCCAGGTTTACTTGATAATAAAGGAAGGGAAATATTTAAAGATACCTTTAAATATTTGATTAGTAATCAGCTGAGCAGCTTGGAGGAAGTCTATAGGGATGTCCTTAAAACAGTATTTAATTCCCATACACCAGGGGCGGAACTGCATGTTGAGAATTTAAAAGGCGTAACTGGTGAGATAGGTGTCAGAGTTGGAGAAAATCAGTATTTTGGAGTTATCAATGTTGGTGATGATAAAAAGCTCGTAAAGCTTTGTGATGAGAATGGTTTGCTAACTGCTGAAAGGGAATTTTCCGAATCTTTGTTTAAAAGAATAAACCACTCCAATTCGATGGTAAATGTATTAATCGGTTCAAAGAAATTTACCGAAGGGTGGAGTAGTTGGCGTGTCAGCACAATGGGACTTTTAAATGTCGGGCAATCGGAGGGAGCTGAAATCATTCAGCTTTTCGGAAGAGGGGTTCGATTAAAAGGGTATGGATTTAGTTTAAAGAGGAGTAAATTCATTAAAAAAGAAAACTCAGAGATAACAGTACCTAAGTATATAGAGATTCTTGAAACGCTTAATATTTTTGGGATAAGAGCTGATTATATGAAGCAGTTTGAAGAGTATTTGAAAGAAGAAGAGCTTGACCCCGATAATGACCAAGAATCTATTGAACTTCCTGTTATCCGTAATAAAGATGTCAATTTAAGTAAGCTCCGAACCTTAAGGGTAAGGGATGGCTTAAATTTTAAAAGGCAAGGACCTAAGCCACTTTTATCACCACTGAAAGAGGAGACTAATCATAAGATTGTGGTAGACTGGTATCCAAAAATACAGATACAAACATCTTCAGGAACTTCTAATGATTTAGGTTCAATGGATACAGGTATATTGGAAAGGGAGCATCTTGCATTCATTAATATGGATGAGGTGTACTTTGAAATCCAACACTATAAAAATTTAAAGGCTTTTAACAATCTTAATATTACAAAACAGGGTGTCGAGGAACTGCTTATGAATCCAAACTGGTACACTTTGTTAATTCCAAGAGCAGAACTTGCATTTACGGATTTTAAAAACTTTAAAAAATGGCAAGACCTTGCAATCGTACTATTAAAGAAATACTGTGATTTCTTCTATAAGCATAAAAAAGCTGAATGGGAATTTCCGCATTTAAGTTATCAAGTATTAACAGAAGCTGATACTAACTTTATAAAAGAAGATAAGTATGTATTTACAATTAACAAGCCAAAAGAAAATGACTCTTTGATAAGTAAATTGAACCAATTGAAGGAATTTCTTGAAAAAGGAGAATTAATGGATATAGAATTCAATAACTTTTCACATGGCAATTTTGAGCCATTTGGTTTTGGAGAGCATCTATACAATCCATTGATTTATATAAAGAAGAATGCGACTGATATAGAAGTCAGCCCCATAAACTTGAATGAGGGCGAACGTAACTTTGTACATGACCTAAAGGTCCATTACAAAGAGAATGAATCTTTTTTTTACGATAAAGAACTTTATCTACTACGCAATAAAAGCAAGGCAGGAATCGGCTTTTTTGAAGCTAACAACTTCTTCCCTGACTTTATTATGTGGCTCATACATGATGAAAAGCAATACATTACGTTTATTGACCCAAAAGGTATCCGAAATCTAAAAGGGCTATTTGACCCAAAGATTCAGCTATCTCAAACGATAAAAAGTATAGAACGTAACCTTAGTGAACAAGACGGGAGCGTTGTTCTTAACTCATTTATCATTGCAGGGACACCATTTAATAATGTATCCCATTGGGGGGATGCTGGCAACTTTGAACTATATAATGTATTTTTCCAAAATGAAGACAAAGGTTATATTGGTAAGATATTTGAAAAAATCTTAGAAGAATAAAAATGTCGAAAATTTCCAGCGGTCTTCTAAGTTTCGAGGAAGAAGATAGTTAATTTAACTTAAACCCTAAAAGAGCCTTTAAGGCTCTTTTTTAGTGTGTTAATTTATTTTTGTCATATGAATTGTTAAAAAAAACGAAAGAAGTAAAGCCCATATTGAATAAAGCAACTAAAGCGATGTACTCATCAGAAAAGGAAGAATTTATAATCTATTGTGCAATTAATGCGGAATCTTTTATTAAACAACTCGTTAAAGTTAATTCAAATCTTAACTTTGTATTGAAAATTAATAACATAATATAGTTTGTAACTGAAGATTAATTGCCGTTACTTATTAAACAACTTTTCGATGAAAGTGAAGAGTTGGCTCCAATTTTGAAGCAAAATAATACTGGCAATTAATGAGCAAATAATTGCTGATAACCAAGGATGCTTTCCAAACCATGGCCTTTTTTCAGCTTTGCTATCCAAACTGCTCTTTATATCTATACTTCCATTACCTATAGGTGCATTGTTTTCGCTGATTTTAACACTCGCATTATCTCCAATAGCATTGTTATCTCCAATTTTAACACCACGTTCTATTTTTACTGGCAAATTACTTCCCCCTCACAAAAGCGTTATCTCCAATTGCGTTATCGTTTCCAATACTTGTATTTTCTCCAATTGATGTACTATTATCTGTGCCCCTAACAATATTTTGGATTTGAGGTACTTTTTCAGCTAATTCGGCAAAGGGAAGCTGTGCGTTAATCGACTTAATAATTGGCTTAAGTTTTTCAAGTTTTCCTTTTAGTAAAAGTCCAGTATTTAACTTAGGAGAGTATTCTAAATATACTTCTATATGAAACGGATTTGTCCTCGGTATTCCATGAAACATAATGGGCTGTAAGAATTCCCTATTATGGTATGCTTGTCTTACTGCAAGCTGTTGTGGATAATTCCAATGCTGTTCAGATAATTGTTTAAGTTCAAGATATAATTGTTCCATCCCTTCAAAACGTATAATTATTGAATTTTCTGAATTTACATCATCGAATAATGGTTTTATTTTCTTGTAATAGTAATCTGATTTTTCTTGGTAGTTTTCCAGATTAGGAAGCCCTTTTAGAAATTCTTTTTTATGTTTATCGTCTAAAATAAAGAATTCATCACTTAAATCACTATATAGATTAAACACTGCAGAAGTTGGTTTTCCAAAGTGTTTTGTGTATAGATTTGCGTATTCACCTTGAACAATCATTCCATGGGCATTGTTTAATTTCTCATACAATTCTACTAAATAGGAATTATAATTATTGGTGTCGTTATAAAAGGGGGCAATCTCTTGTAATATAGATTCGACCTTTGCTATATATTGTTCATTTTTACTTATTTGTGCGTCTCTAATTTTTTCTTGAGCAGGTGTCAAGGGTTTTCCCATGTTAGATTCATCCTTTATCAAATTGATTATATCTTTACAAACAAGCATCCTAAAAAGTGAATTTTATTTATTTTGTAAATCAACTAAGTCTTTTCGGAGGTTTTCAAGTTCAGACTTCACATCTCCGATACATAAATTTATAGAAGTTTTAAATGAAATTAAATCTTGTGTGTCCATAATAGTGGATTTTTGAATAAGCGAGTCAATATTATCTTTGATACTATTTAACCTTGTTAAGATAACTGAATACTTAGAAGGTGTAATGTTTATCAAGTTATTTAACTTTTGCCTAATAGCTTCATATTCTTTAATTTCATTACTTTCATTTAAACCACGTTTATCACTGCTATTTAATTTATATGACACTTCTTGAATACTTTCTAATCGTATAAAAACAGTTTGTAATTTTTCCTTAGTATCAGTTGTATAATATATTTCACTGTATTGTTTTGCTTGGTTTGCCTTTTGCCAAGAAAATATTGCACCTATTATACTAATGATACTGGCAATGCTCCCTATTACACCGATAGTTTCAGTAAAGTTCATGATTTTTCCTCTAAATTATTCTTGAATTTTGGCAAATCCCCGTAAAGAGCATCGAAAACTTCTCCCCATCTATTTTCTTCTTTGAATGCCATTGTTAGGAATTCAACCAAATGGTAATTTCCATCATGCTGTGTCACGATATTATAAACTTGCTGTTCAAAAGTCTCATGAGATACTTTTTGTTTATTGCCAATTTTCTCTCTATACAGGTCCATTAAATCCATAATTTTATCATATTGTTCCTTAGTTATTTTATATTCGTATAGAATTCGATTTATAGCGGTATTAAAAAAAATTAAATCCTGTCTAAATTCCATTTCTTTTTGGAGTTGCTTTAGCTCTTTAATCTCATTTTCTAAAAATTGTATTTTTTGGTTCGGGTCCATAGTTTACCTCCATTCGGTAGTTGGAAATTATTTTAAATTCTATTAATAACGTAGTTAGATTATATCATAAAATATTATGTAAATACTTCCTATGTCCCCAAGGTCTACCTGCTGCTATAATGTAACCCAATAATAAACTACTGACATTTCTAATAAACCACTGCCATAATCAAAATAAAGTGTTTATAAACGAGTGAATAAGGAGACGAGATCTTGGAAGCAAATCAGTCATTCTCTACTCCTGTTTTTTATTCCCTTTTTAACCATAAATGGCGTTTAAAAGCAGAAGAAAGCCAGTTATTCATTGGATGGGGAGAAGGCAATAGGGGGTTCGTAGAACCCTAAAACCATCAGAGGAGAAGGCATTGAGTAAGAACTAATGCCTAAATTACATAGTATTTAATTAAGTGGCTCTTCTTTTGTTTTGAAGAGTAAGAATGAGATAATGGAAGTGGACAAGATTTGTAGAGGTGATTTGTGAGAGGACGCAGGAGCAAAGAAAGTGTTTATCCCAGCTTCTTTTGTCTTTGACTTTAAATTGTTCCGTGCGACTTATTGATAAAGATTCAGCCAATCTTCTATTTCGCCCCGATTAATGCGGTGTCTAAAGCTTTGTGCATTTATAACATGTAGTCGAAACTATTATGTAAAATGCTGATTAGCGTCAGCATTTTTTCTTTTAAAACAGTGAATGTATAGTTTTTTTCATTTCTTCACTCACTGGAGCTTCTTCATATAGCTTTTCAGGGTCATTAGATATAGTAGGTAGTCGAGCAGATAGCAGTTCAAGAATCTTTTCTATGGAACTGTCATCTGTAGTAAAAGTGTTATTGCCATAAATCATATCTTTCTTAATTAAACTTCGGATATATTCGCTCAAATTGCACGTTTCTTTCTTGTTTTCAATATAAATCCACAAATCACTGTCATGCGGTAAGAAGCTGATAGTGATTTTTTTGTACTGACTCATGAGTATTTAACCTTCATGATTTCTAAGAAACTTTTTACATTGGCGAATTGAGGGTTCACGACAATAGTTGCGTTAGGAAATTGTTGTAGGATTTCTTGTTTTAATAGAAGAGATCCTCCACCTGCAAAATATATGTTGTCTTGATTAAACGTATAATTGTGCTGTTTGGCATAATTGATAATCTGGTCAAAGTGGTTTTTCTTGACCTGACTAATAAGTTCCTTACTTCCTTCAGTTACTTGCCCCATGAAACTCATATACCCCTGTTGAATTATTTGCTCCAGGTCGTTTGCAGAAATGTTCCGATTATAGCGTTGCACCAGTTCCTGTTCTAACTTTGCTTTTAATATATTCATGCCGACATGAGCGACTGTCATGCTGTTAAAATCAGGCTGGACTCCATTGAACATACAATATGTGGTATTAAGTCCACCTATATCAACAACCATAGATGTTGAATTTGTCGCTTCACTTGGGTTCGTATAAGTTAATCCCATACCTTCAAAGCAGATTGTAATATCGTTTAGGTTGAAATTGTATTGGCAGTCGTTCAATCGAAAATAAATTGTTCTGTTATTATTTTCTATAAATCTTTTAAATGATTCTTTCAGGGATTTTGATTTATACACGTTTATTGGAACGTTAATAGCGACATGAAGGTGAACATTGTGGAAATAAGCATTGGCTTTATTCATCAATTCACAAATAGCTGTATAAATGGAGATTTTGTGCATCAATGTTTCTTTGCTCAAATTAAAATCACTATGATTCTCGGATATCATATCTCCTATCAAATACTGCTTCCCTTCGTAGTCAATCTTGAATGAGTTTGGCTGAATATCCATTCCTATATCACTTACTTCTTGCAGTTTAGTACGAAACAACATTGTGCTTGTCTTACCCCTGTATTCAATTAATCCTTTTGTAGCGTATTTTCCACTATCTATTCCTATAAACACATGTTCTTTCAATAAAATCGTCTCCTCTCAAATTTACTTACCTTGTATCTTATACAGTTCACTAATAGAAAATAAGAAAATTTAAGAAAAAAGGGTCGGAGTATGTCGGAGCGTTTCATAAATTTTCTTAAATAGCTCGAACAATATAGTACAGAAAAAGCATTTCATCAGCTTGACTAATTTTATAGAATGACACTTGTATCAGGTTTTGATATGGAAAAGGTTAAACAGCATCAACCCGAAAATCTATTTCAAGTAATTGCAAAAGTAATTAAACTATGATTATCAACTAAAAGGAGGCTTTAAATGTACAAAAATATTCCAGAAGAAATGAAACATATGAAACAGTGGGTTTGCTATAAAGCAATGTCCAGAGGCGAAAAAATAACGAAAGTTCCTGTTAATCCAATTAGCGGAACTCCAATTGATTCAAATAAGGAAGATAATTGGCTTGAGTTCGAGGAAGCCGTTCATTATACAGGTAACAAAGTGGTCTCAGGGATAGGATTCGTATTTACAAGCGAGGACGACTATGTAGGAATTGATATTGATGGGTGCGTGGGTGAAAATGGTCAATTCAATAAGATAGCAGAGGAGATTCTTTGTCAATTTGAAGGCAGAGCTTATGCAGAATATTCTCCAAGTGGAAAAGGAATTCATTTGATTACTAAAGGAATAAAAGAATCCAATCGGTCTAAGAACAGTGAATGCGGTTTAGAAATTTATCAAAATAAACGATACTTCACAGTTACAGGGAATATGTTAGAGGGTTTCAGTGAGATTCATAGTTCATCAGACAAAATAAATTCAATTTGTAAGATATTTTTAGAAAAAGGAGAGGAAGAAGAGAAAGTGTTATTAATAGTCGACAGAAAAGAAAAAACAGATGAAGATTTATTAGAAATTATGTTCAGAAGCAAAAACGGTCATCGGCTAAGAAGTTTATATGATGGAGATTGGAAAGGATATTACTCATCTCAAAGTGAAGCTGATTTGGCATTGTGCAATGCATTAGCCTTTTATACAAAAAAAGATGCTGACCAAATAGATAGCCTGTTTAGAAAATCTGGGTTGAATACCATTAAATGGGACGGTATTCATTATGCGGATGGAAGCACCTATGGAAATGTTGTGATAGAGAAAGCGATAAAAGATACGGACGCTGTTTATAATCCGTCAAATGACAGAAGTAGTGTTAGGACTAAAGAGACGAAGAATAATATGAAAGGGCAAGCAAATGAATTTCCACATTGGTATATGAAAGGGTCAAATTCATTAACGTTCATGCCAGGAATTTTAGCGAAGCACTTACAATCTAAGGAAAAGCTGATTTATTCCAGTGAGCATTTCTTTCAATATGAAAATGGTGTTTATCAAAAAATAGAAGAGCAACAAATGAAGAAGAAGATTCAAAAGCATTTATTAGATGAGCATAGTAAGTCTTCGCATGTGAGAGATACATTGGAACAGTTGAAAAATAGAGTCTGGTATGATGGAGATCTTTTCGATTCTCCTTTACTGAAGAACAAAATCAACTGTAAGAATGGTATTTTAAATCTCACTACGAGAAAAATGGAAGAACATTCACCTGAACTTGTTACTACAATCCAATTGAATGCTAACTATAATGAATCAGCAAGTTGTCCAACATTTGACGAATTTATTAATAGTTCTTTGTCAAAAAAGGATGTAATGATTGCACAGGAATTAATGGGGTATTTACTTATCCCAGAAACTGTAGCAGAAAAAGCGTTCATTCTACATGGACCAGGACGCACTGGTAAGTCGACTTTCTTAAAATTGATTGAATATATTTTAGGAAAGAAAAATATCAGTAATGTTGCTTTACAAGATTTATCCCATCAGTTCAAACCAAGTTTATTATTTGGAAAATTGGCGAATATTTATGCTGATTTACCAAACAAAGCATTACAAGACACAAGTTTATTCAAAACTTTGGTCAGTGGAGATTCGATTGTAGCAGAAGAAAAATTCCGTTCTCCATTCTCTTTCAGTAATAAGGCAAGACTGCTATTTTCTTGTAATGAACTTCCTGCAAACTATGTTGATAGAACAGATGGATTTTATAGAAGGTTAATTATACTTCCTTTTTTGAGACAGGTAGAAGAATCTAAAATTGATACTGCATTACAGTTTAAACTACAAAATGAAGCAGATGGTATTGTTAGATGGGCGTTAGAAGGTCTCGAAAGACTAATAACGAACAACTACCAATTTACAAAAAGTGAAACGACCGAAAATCTGTTGTTTGAATACAAAAAACAAAGCAACAATGTCATTTGGTATGTAACAGAATTCTGTGAGCTAAAAGTAGATGGTGTTGAATATAGTCAGAACCTTTATCATCATTACAAAAAGACATGCTTAGAAAATAATATGCAACCGATATCACAGACAAAGTTTAACAAGTCACTTGATATGGAATACAAACGCAATGTCCTAAAAACTGAAGATAGCAGTAAGAGAATTATTTTTAAGGGAATAACTATCGGCAAGAAACTATAAGTGACTATTCCAAAGAGAAGATGACAACCACGAGGAAGGGGATTCAGGCAAAAGAGATAGTTTTTTTGACTATTACAGTTTTTACAGAAAATATGTAGTTAATCTCTAAATTCTATAGAAGATACGAAAAGACTCCCTCGAATACCCGCATATTCCCCCTCCTTGTGGTTGTCCTGTTTTATGGAGAGAGGACTTATCAAGGGGAATTAGTAAATTTAATCAGAATATAAAAATAAAAAAACTATTAACGAAAAATTATTGATAGGAGGAAAAATAGAATGCCAAATTGGAGTCGAGGTATCATTGAGATTAAAGGAAAAGGAAAGGATATTAAGAGGTTCCTGGTTGATATATTGGGTGAAGATGCTAAAGAAGTTATTGATACTGGAGAAAAGATAATTCTTCGACCAGACATATATACATGGTTTAAGGGAACAAATAGAAATTATATCGAAGGGCAGATAGAGTTTGAATATAACTATCAAGAGAATGACAGTCACTTTGAAGATAATGGATTTATGGCCGCGTGGTACGTAGAGCCAGAACCATATCAGGTCTTTTCAAAACAATATGACTTAGAATTTAAAATAAGTGTTGTGGAAGTCTTAGGTGGGTTTGAACAAAAAGTTCATATCCAAAATGGAAAAGTAGTAAAAAATATCGCTAAAGAAATTTTTATAGAAAGATAATAAGGAAGTGGAGGACTGACAATGAGAAATGGTGAAATTATTTTTTTTCCAAATGGGTCTGATAATGTAATAAATAAAGACAAGGTAATTAAAATGTTATTTTTAATTGATTATGACAAAGTTTTGAGATTGTGTGGCAAGAAACGTATTGTAAGTATCTAAATCCTGAAATGTTTGCAACAATAAATTTGCGAACAGGGAAACTTGAATGTCATGATATGTTTTCTTTAGACCACACATCTCCATATCTAATTTTTAGAGATTTTAGTATTCCTTCTATAGAAATAGAGGAATTACTTGACCCCACACTTTTAACTGAATATTATACTTTGAATGAAAGCCTCGAAGAATTCTTAAAGCACAAAAATGTTGATGATAAAAAACTATTTAAAAACTATTACGTAAGTAGATGGAAAGAATTTTCATGGTATTGGGATTCTATTGCAATAGATGAACTTGAAAAGTTTTATTATAACAAAGAGTTTAAAGAGGAATTGGTGCAATGAGAGACCTAAAGACTTTGAAGTTTCAAAATGTATTAGAGTAATTGTTCAAAAATGTTATTACATTCGTTGAAGGTTCCATCACTCGAGACTTATGGAATGAGTAAGAAATACGGGAGAATTACCTCTAATAAGGTACAACTGTTTGAGGGATTTGGGTGTGGGGTGAAAGAAGTTAGTGAAATTAATGATAAGGCTTTTGGGGAGCGTAAATGAAATGTGGTGTTGAAATAATCTCGTTTTCTTAAATCGTTGACTTTAATAACAAATTATTGATTGAAAACAATTAAATTAAATAATTTTGAAGACCGAATGCCTTCCGCTTCGGTTTTTTTATCTGAAAAGATTTTTCAATTCATGCTATAGAACATCATTAGGAATTCATAAGAATATTTAAAGATGGGCTTTAAAGTAGTGTAGTTCAAATGAAATGGGTAATTTGATAGGTTAATATGATACAATATTAGGAACATTTGAATTTTTTAAGTATGACAATAAATGATAATAAATTCAGTACTCGTATAAGTAAAACAATCGAGCAGAAATAGAAATGCTTAACAGATTGAGGCCTTGATTGACCAAAAAGGAACTAAAGAAGTTAATTATAGATAATTAAGGGGGCTTTGCTAATGAAATGTTATGTTTGTGATGAGGAAATAACAAGCGAAAATGAGACAGAGGAGCATATTCTTCTAAACGCAATTGGAGGAAAGTTAAAGTCTAAAAAACTAATATGCAAGGGTTGTAATTCAGATTTTGGTAGTAAAATTGATGATTCTCTTGCAAGGCAGTTAAATCCAATAGCTAACCTTTTAGACATAAAGCGAGATAGAGGAAACCCACAGAATGTGAAAGGTACATATAATAATAAGGATATTCTAATTGAACCTGGTGGGAAGTTGAAACTTGCAAGACCTTACGTTGAAAAGAATGAAAATATGTTTCATATAGAAGCTTCCTCAGAAAGACAGGCAAAAGAAGTTCTTAAAGGGTTAAAAAGGAAGCATCCCGAAATAAATATTGATGAACAGATTAAAAATGCTGGTAGAAATAAAAGCTATTTGCCATCTGTAAAGATTAATATGGATTTTGGTGGAGAGGAAGCAAGTCGTGCATTATGCAAAATGGCTGTTAATTTTTTTATCTACCATGGTGGAAAACCAGAAGAGGTTAAGCATTTACTTCCATATATTAAGGGAAGTGAAGAAGAAGCGGAAGTTTACTTTTATTATCCAAAATCTGAGGTCTTTTACAAAGGCGAAAAAGAGGTCTTACATACATTAATTTTGGCTGGAGACCCCCAGCGAAAATATCTTTACGTATATGTTGAACTTTTTAACGAGTTTAAAATGGTGGTTTATATAAATAGAGAATATGAAGGGGAAGCAATTTATCAAAGCTATCATTATAATGTTGTTACTAATGAAGTGGTTGAGTATGATGAACCAGTGAGGATTCCACCTCAGCAATTGAAGCGTTACAAATCTAAGAATATTGATGTTAAAAAGTTTGAAGAACGAATGAAGCATCTTTTACAGAGGGTGGATAAAATTATAGTTGATAAAAGAATAAATCAAATTACAACAAATGCTATGAAGGAAATGACTGAGAAATATCCGCAAGAGGAGAACCCATACATAACTAAAGAAATGTGTGCATTTTTAGCAAATAGAGTTGCTAAAGAGTTTGTCTTATCATTTCAACATAGATTTATAGAAAATTAAGTAAGGGAGTCAAACTATGTCATTATATTCTATTGAGCAAGGTGCTGAACAAATTTATCACCCAAAAACAAGGGAATACTTCAAAGAAGTTCTGCAGTCTTATGTCAATGGGAGTTACCGCTCAGCGATTGTAATGCTTTATTCCGTTGTTATGTGTGATTTAATTTATAAACTCAAAGATCTTAAAGAATTGTATGAAGATGAAATAGCATTATCAATATTAGAAAAAATAGAAGAAGAGCAAGCGAGAAATACCACCAATCCTGGTGCTTGGGAAGGTATTCTTATTGATGAAGTAAAAACAAGAACACTATTGTTAGAGCCAGCGGAAAAAATAACCTTAGACTCTTTGAGACAGCACAGACATTTATCAGCACATCCAGTTTTAACTCAAGAGGATTTACTTTTAACTCCAAATAAAGAAACTGCCAGAGCATTAATTAGAAATATGCTTGAAGGCTTGCTTATTAAAAACCCAGTTATGTCTAAGAAAGTATTTAACACTCTTCTTGAGGATTTAGAGGGACATAAAAATTTCTTTTCAGATGATTCGTCACTTGAAAACTACATTGAGTCGAGATACTTGAAAAACACTAATGAACATATGATAAACACAATATTTAAAGATTTGTGGAGCATTACATTAAATTGTGAAAGTGTTCCTTGCAAAAAAAACAGGGAAATAAACTTCCGTACCTTGAAAATTCTTTATAAAAAATTCAGAGCAAGCTTATTGAAGTACATTGAACAGAACCCTATTCCTTTTAATAAGTTTAAAGAAGAGGATATGGGTATCTTGAGAAGGTTAACTGAGTTTTTTGGTAATAACCCAGAACTATATAGCTTTATGGAGAATCATAATCAAACAAAGCTTAAAGCAAAAATAGAAAGTAAAGGAAATCTCAAGGTTCGTGCTCCATTCTTGAGAGATAGTATGGAAAAACATTTTGATTACTTAATTAATGAACTACATTGGAAAGATTATACTTATGAAGAAAGGTTTCATGAAAGCCATATATTAAATGAGAATGAAAGAGAAATGCTTTTCAAGTGGGCTTCTGAAAATGATTGTATAGAGAAATATTATGACTTACTAATTAAGCAATTCGTTCACAGTGGAAATTTTAACACAGCAGACATTAATTTTGATGTATTCATTGAACCAAACTTATCTAAGTTTAATCGAGAGCAATTCCTTGCTTTGTATGATGGTATCAACAGAAACCGCCAATGTCATGCTCATAGATATGCTAAAAATAATAACACACAAATTAAAGCTTATTCTGATTTAATACTTGGGTCAGATTTTGATTATAAGGATAAGTTTACAAGTGTTGAATTTAAAGAGGAGCAATGACAATAAGGGATGGTGAAACTCCCCTTATTAATGCTTTGAATATAAAGAACAACTGAGGATGTGGAAAGCTTGAGTAAAAGCACTGTTTCAGTTATTCAAGTTTGGCACTCTTCAATGGAAGTGAACAACTATTTTAATGTTCATATTAATGCTCTTGGAGTTATGCTTACAGTTAGCAAACAGAAACAGCCAAAGAGCTACCAAAGAATAAAAGGTAACAGTATTTTTGTTGAATGCATAATAAAACTCTTGTCTCCGTAAGTAATTTATTCAATCCATAGTCAAAACCATGGTCAAACATTTTCAGATTACATCAAAAACATTGTAAACACTGGTGTTACAGCCTGTTGTGGAGCGGTTGGTTCGACTCCCGCCGTCTCCACATTACGAAATCAACAGATTTCAAAAAAGACTGAAACCCACGATATATAAGGGTTTCAGTCTTTTTGTGTTTTCGGTCGATTTTGTGCAGTGGCATTCGTTGGCATCATTTTGGGAGTCAGGATTCTATATTTTTCAAATTTAAGTAAAATCAAATTTGAATGTAGAATACCAAATGAAATACTATCGGCACCAAAATATTTTAAATATATTGGTTCAGATAATATTTCTTTCAATTGCATCTTAGCAGGTAAATTTAAAGAGAAATCGTTAAGAGTATGAAGTTTTGGAAAAGTAGTTAATAAGAAGTCTTCTAATTTAGTAATGAAATTTTTAAATTGTTTAATTTGATCTTTAGTTACAAATTTATATGACTAAACAAATAGCAAAGTTCCATGCGGTGTTTGTCCAAATTGTGTTGATAGAAAAATGCTAAATTGAATATTAATAAAACGACCATAAAAAAGTAGGAAAGGTGGAAAAATGAGCCTTCAATGTACCTAAAAATACCTTTCAGCAACACCCAAGTCCAAGCTATAATTGTATCAAGAAAAACAATCTACTATAAGCAAATTATAATTAAAAATACGCAAAATGAAAAAGGAGTAGAGATTAATTTTCTACTCCTTTTTAGATATAATATTCACTTTTTTCTAAAACCAATATAACAGATAACATCCTTCCTGGAATTAACTTGAGATAATTTTACATTAAATTAGAGGTATGATAATGGACTTTGTTATACTAAATCCAACAGGGGGTGCAGAATGAATGATAAGCTGGTGCAATTTAAGAAATCATATATTACATTATCAGAGCTTGAGCAATTATTAGACAAACATCAATCGTATGAATCGTTTGCTAATGCCGTGTTACAGCTTGTTCAGGCCCAGTTGATACAGCCAGTTAAGAGTGCTGGGCAAACACCGCAGATGCCACGACTTCATTATAAATATAAAGTGTTAAAACATTCGGTGAAAAAGTCGCTTAGTGGAGTGATTGAGCCTTTGCAGCTGAAGTTGCATCCGAGTATTTCATTGGATACGTATTACCGTTTGACGCCGCTGCAACTAGAGCAAGATTTGCCATTTATTCAAAAGATTAATCAATTTATCCTTACATATAATTTCCCAACCCAGCCTGCACCTGCGCCAGAACGTAGTCAGCAATTAGTTGGAGATGAAAAGTGGCTTCAATATAAAGGAGGAAGACGCGTACTTGAGCGTCTTGGTTTATGGCTGAAGATGCAAGTTGTTGATGTTAAAGAGCCTCTTCGTTTTGCTGTAAACCCTCAACAGTTACATAACTCAACACAATTCCATTTAATCGTCGAGAATAAAACAACCTATGAAGGTCTTCTGCCAGCACTCAAGAAAACCCGGTTTTCAACATTGATATACGGTGCTGGTTTTGAAATTGTAGGTAGCTTGAACTTGTTCGACAAGCAGTTACCGTTACCAAATGTACGTCATTTCTTTTATTATTTTGGGGACCTCGATTTTGCAGGGATTTCTATTTGGTATTTAGTAAGTAAACAACAGTTTGTTTCACTTGCATTACCATTTTATGAAGTAGCTTTACAGGATGAAGGAAAGCCTATTTTGACAAAGCAACTGCGAGATGATGAGGCGGTAGAGACGTTTTTGGAAAACTTACCACCACTTATGAAAGAAAGATGTCAGCGACTTTTAGAAAAAAATGATTATATTTCGCAGGAAGTAATAGCAGCAGAAAAACTTCAGAGGATTTGGCAGCAAATGAGTAATGATTTGGAGGACGGATAATGGAGGGAAATATTCATATTACCAAAGATTTACGTGAAAGAATGCGACGTATTTATTTGTTCGAGCCACTGCATGAGTTAGCAGGCAAGCGTCAATTAGATGACGATGGACGTGAAATCGATATGCGGATGATAGGTTTGTTTACTCTGCTATATTTTTTTGAAATGAAGCTAATGCGCGAATCCAAAATTGGTCTGGAAGAGGCAGCCCATTTTATACGACCACTACTTCAAAAACGCTACAATATTGCGGACGAGCGTGTAAATGCACTTCTAATGATTGTAAAAGAGACGTTTCGACCAGCAAAAGGCGTCTATAAAACATATTCGTTTTATGATTGGGGAACGGATGAAGTGGAGGAAATTCCATTTTCTTTTTTGAAAACAGATTTTTTTGATGCGAAAGAAAATCGCCAATATTATCAGCTCGATGATGATGGGTTGGAATTGATTTTTGCAACGAAAGAATATTTCCAGGAATTCCAGTTGTCTATTCACCAACTGATGCTGCGAAAGCTTCTAGAAAAGGGAGAGCTGGAAGGAGCATTACGTCAAATTAATGAAATGCGTATGGACGTGGAGCAGCTACATGAACGAATGGAAAAGCTGTCGCAAGAAATTAGGCGCAATATTATTAATAGCGAAACGCAAAAACGATATATGGATGTGTTGCAGGATCGTAATATGAGGCTGCAGAGGGAAAATACAGAGTTTGAGGAGCTACATCAGTTTATAGTTGAATCTCGAAAAGCAACAGAGTCAACTGTAAATGAAGAAGATATGAAGGCTTTTCGTATGTTATTAAAAATTGACGAAGCACTACTCGCAGTACACGAGCAGCATAAAGACTTGCTGACTCATAGTTTACGTCTAAAGGAAGAGGCTTTAGATGCGGCTCAGCAATCGCTTTATAATATTGGACTAGAGCAGTTTAATTTTGATAAAGAAATAGTTTCAGAGATTGTCAGTACACCTTTACCCCTTGAGTCTATGAAAGGTATTTTAGCACCATTTTTAAAGCTGGAATCTAAGAAAAGTTGGTCGTTACTGAGTATTTTTGGCGTACAGTCATGGACAGAGGAAGAGCAAAATGCTGAGTTAGCACACTATGAGGAAGTTGTCGCAGAGGAAAAGCGTGAGCAATATGCGAAACAAATACGACGAGTGTATCAATCCTTTATGAAGGAAATGCTGATCTTTGCAGAAGATCGACTAAGCTGGACACTCGCTGAATGGGTTGAGCAACTTCAAAAAAACAGGACTATATCTCTCGATGAACGCTATTTTTACGATTTTTTACTATTATGTCATCAGCGTTCCCCACTTTCAAAAGGTGCAGAAATAAAGGACGAGATGTCGATGCATTTATTGGCCGATGCGACAATGTTACTCGAGAAACGTCTGTTAGTTATTGAGGAACATTATGATACCCTACAAGTTACACCTCGCTTTACGATTCAAAATTTAGTATTTATGTGGCAGGAGGAATAGCTATGCTGTATGAACAGGACAAAATCTTGCGCGCTTTCGATATGTATAGCGAACTTGCGTTAGAGGGACGAGTTAGCGGTGATTTAGCACGTTTATTCAAAATCGATACGGATTTACGTTCACTAGTCGAAATGTTTTGCCAGAAAGTCGATACTATTTGCCTTGAAGTAGGCAATGAAGTACTACTTGTACCAACGACAAAACTGTCTCCATTTCATGTAACGAATGAGACCCTAAAACGTGAATATTTTAAATCGAAAGGTCGAAATGATGATTTATATTTGATGTATTTTGCAACCATATGTGTCATTGGTGAATTTTATAATTCATTTCATTCCGTAGTACCGACCAAACCGTTTATTACTTATGAGGAATGGATTCAGGCCATCAATCAAAGAATGGAAACACTTCGTACATATGATGAAGAAGTGCTCAAGGCAAAAGAAAAGGAATATTCCTATCGCTGGCATATGCTCATTGAAAAGTGGGACGGGTTGGATGACGTGAAAGAATCAGCAAAGCGTCAAAGTGCCAATACAATGAGCCGCGTCAGCTTTTTACATACAACTTGTCGTTTTCTACGTGATGAAGATCTTTTAGTAGAGACTGGTATAGGTGAATTTGAACTAACCGAGAAGGCACAAGTCATTATTGGAAATTTCTTTATGGATACCGAATACAATCGAGGCATTATTGACTTTTTATATGGATTAAAGGGGGATGTGTATGCCGACAATTAGTAAAATTCGCTTTGCTAACGTGATTTATGAGCAAGGACTTAAACGATACCATGATGAGATATTTCAATTTGATACACAGAATGGCGCGATCTTATTAGAAAATGGTGGAGGAAAAACGGTTTTTATCCAAGCAGCGATGCAGGCAATTATTCCGCAAGCGACGGTGTCACATCGCCAAATTAAGGAAACGTTTTATTTAGAGGAAGGTCCTGCGCATATTGCGATTGAATGGTTATTAAATGAACGACCCCGCCAATACTTGGTGACAGCAGTGACCTTATATACAAAAAATAATAAAGTAGAGTCATTGCGTTATGTATATGAATATAGCGAACGTGATAAGCATTCCATTGTTGAGATCCCATTTACAAAGCGTGAAGCAGGTGTGAAGTATCCAGCTAGTAAAGATGAAATGCATAATTATTTTCAACAGATGGTGCAGCAAACTCCGATGCGTGCGAAACTATTTCCACAGTCTATAAAAGCCTTCACGGATTACTTAGAGACACAATATTTTATCATTCGTGAAGAGTGGGAAAATATGATTGTTATGAATAGTGCAGAAGGTGGCATTGAAAAAGTATTTGAGGAATGTAAAGGCACACAGGAGCTTTTTGACCGTTTGCTCATTCCATCAGTTGAAAATGCAGATAAGTATTTTAATCCGCTTAGTATTACTGATCAATTTGAAAAACAACGAAGTAACTTAAAAAAATACAAAGAATTTAATGAAAAAAAGACTGAATATAAGGCGATGCAAGAACAGCTAGATAGTTATGTGGTCAGCTTTCGCACCTATAATGAGGCAATCACAAGTTATGAAGATGAAAGACAGCAAACTGCTGTCTATTATCAATATTTACAACAGAAAAAAGAAAATATACAAAAAGATGTGCAAGGAATCGAGGAACGGCTTTTTGAGCTTAGTGAAATCGAAAAGCAGCTAATAAAACGTCAAGCAGCCGTGACTATTTATGAGGAACAAGAAAAGCAACAACACGTCCATTCAGAGTTGAATCATTTTCAAGAATTAGTAGATGAAATATCTAGTAAACTGGAGATTGCATTA
Organism: Psychrobacillus mangrovi; assembly: GCF_037104765.1. NCBI lineage: Bacteria > Bacillati > Bacillota > Bacilli > Caryophanales > Bacillaceae > Psychrobacillus > Psychrobacillus mangrovi. The sequence continues at coordinate 49,542 of NZ_JBAWSY010000009.1, forward strand.
CATGAAAAGCATAGTTTAGAATATGCAATCGATTTAGCAAAGATGAAACAAGCGAATGAAACAGTGGAGCAAGCACGCAATCAACTGCAACTGGAAAATGATAAGCAAGACATCGCTGATATACAAAATGAACTGGAGCTAGTGAAGGGACAGTGGCTATATTTATTATTAAATCAAAAAGAGGAGCTAGAAAAAGGATTACAGGAAAAAAATCACCACATTGGACGTAATGACGAAGAAACGAAGCAGATAGAACAAGAACTGCAAGCAATGCGACAAAAAGAACAAGAGGCTAGAAATCGCCAAACGATAAATGAAACGCTAATTAAAGAACTAACGAATCAACTAGATAAGCTGAAGCTTGAGTTAGTCGCTAATGAAAACGAGCAAGTGGAAGTGCTCATCAAAGAATGGGAAAGCCGTTCAATGCAGCTGGAAACAACAATTCGTAGGCATGAAGAACTTATAAAAACCCTGCAGCAGCAATTCATGCAGCAAGATGCACACGAAAAGCAGTTACGAAACGAAAAAGAAGAGCTTCATGTGCAAAGTAAAATTCTTAAAGGTAAAGTAGAAGACCAGCAAGCACAAGAATTACAAATAAAAGAAATTTTACGTACTATTTTGAATCAAATTAGTCCAGCTACGTCTGTATATGATCGTGCAAGCAGTTATATGAATCAATTACAAGATAAGCAAACACAATTAAAAAAAGAACGCGCAGAGAAATTTGTGCTTGAGCGTAGAGCGAGACGTTATTTAGATGATTATTTGGGGCAACAACAATTTTTTGCAGAGCCTTATTTGGTAGAGAAAATGCAAGAGTGGTCACAGTTTTCATTTATACAAACAGGTGTCGAATACTTACAGGCCCTTGGAAAAGAGCATGAAGCGGAAACTAGTGCATATCCATTTTGGGCAATTACACTTATTACAACAGCCACTGAGAAGCAGCCGTTAATTGATAAGGTCCATGTTGTGGCTGAACGGATAACGACACCGATTATTATATTAGCACGCGAGGAAGCCAGATTGCTTGTCGAGGGCGAGCCTTTTGATGAATCATGGATTGCGCCGATGTTTTGGCGTGCGCATACGAATAAAGAAAGTTTTAGTCAATGGAAGAGTACTTCCCTTGAAGAAGCAAAACGAATAGAGAACGAACGAGAAGAAATTGAGTCGAAACTTGCTGCAGTTGAACAAGTAGAACGTCATTTGCAGGCTTTCCTTCAAAAATTTCCTTATGAAGAATATAAGCAATTGACGGAGAATTACGAGAGCGTTACAAAAGCTTATAATAAAGCTATTTATGACCATAAGACTTTAGAGCAAAAAATAGATGATTCACAAAAAAGAATAGAACAAACAAAAGGTCTGCAAAATCGCGATAGTGATGAACTAAATAACTTGCAGCAGTTTCAAATTCCGAAAGCACATAGCTATATGGAAATTGGAAGAAAGCTAAAGCCATTACAAACGCAACTTACGCTCGATCTTAAAGAAGTGGATCGATTGCATAAAAAAGTGGAGCAACTCAGAATGAGAGAGCAAGACTTAAAGCAACAATGGCTCGATGTGAAAGATGAGGAACAGAGGTTACAATTTGAATTAGAAACCAAGGTTCTGCAGCATGGAATTTATATAGAAAAGGACAGGCTCACTGCAAAGGTGACAACAAAGTCCGAGCATGCATTAAAATTGGAACATAATTACCTGAAAGATGCTTTAAAACAAATTTCAACAACCATCCAACATTTAAATGAGCGAATCGAAACGAATGAACGCTTATATCGTGATTATAAATTCGCCCTTAGTAGAAAGCTTGCGGAGAATCCACAACTAGATGTAAATGCCATACTTCCATTTAACGCAGAAGAAAAAGTAACCCAATTACAAGTAGAAACAAAACGTTTGAAATCTGAACTTACTGAACCGCAACATCAAGTAAATGAAAAGCAAAAACAGTTGCAAAAATTACTGGCAACAATAGAAGTTCTAATGTTGCAGTACGGAGAAGAATTGCCAATTCGAACACTTCCTAATGAAGAGCTCCAACAATTATTACAATTAGAGCTAGAAAATTATGAGAAGCAGTTAACTTTTACAAACGCAGAGCATAAGCGTAAAACTAAGCAAACGAAAAGCTTTCAAATAGTGGAAGAGACCTTGCGTGATCAATATTTTGTTCACCAACTCAATAAAATAATAAAACCTCTTCATAATTTATCAAGTGAACAGCAGACAGCCTTTGACTATGACTACAAAAAAGAATTGGAGCAGTTATTTTCAAGTCTAACAGTGCGTCAAAAGGCTATGGTAAACCAGCAACAAAAAATTAATCGCGACAAGCAAAAATTCCGAGATTTTTGCGCAAAGCTACAAGATAAAAAATTAAGTAAAGTAACAATTGATGGAATTGAAAATCGTCACACGTATGCAGAAATTACGTCACATCAACAACTCATTCATCAAACGATTCAACAAGCAATTCATATTGCGGATACGTCTATTCAAGAATTCGATAAAGATCAACAACAAATCATACAGTATGCAGTGCAGCAACTGGCTCGAGTACGCCATAATTTGTTGGAAATTCCAAAGAAAACACGTATTAGAATCGAAGACGAAACAAAATATATTTATCAATTTATGATTCCAGAATGGGAAGAGCAAGAAGCAAAAGAAGCAGTTCGTCAATATATTGACTGGATTTTAACTACGCTTGAGCAGGATAAATATAGAGATGAATTTGGCAATGAAGATGTAGCCACAATCCGTAAGTTTTTAGAAAAGCATCTGCAAACAGTACCACTATTACGGCAAGTGCTGGGTAATAAAAAAATGCAAGTAAAATGCCGTAAAGTAGAAAGTGAACGTCAAATTTCTTCTAACTTTTATAGCTGGGAGCAATCGAATAAATGGTCGGGTGGCGAAAGTTGGAGTAAAAACATGGCTCTATATTTAGGTATTTTAAAATACATTGCTGAAAAAGCAGGTGGACCATCGAATACAAAACGTGACCGTACTTTAATATTAGACAATCCGTTCGGTAAAGCATCCAGTGATCACGTTTTAAGTCCCGTATTTTATATTGCAGAGCAGCTAGGCTTTCAAATGATTGCACTAACTGCCCACGCCGAAGGAAAGTTTATAGCAGACTATTTTCCAGTAGTATATAGCTGTCGCTTACGATTCGCAAAAAATGATGCTCACCAAATCATCCAAAAGGAGCAGCACATCAACAAAGCATTTTTTGCCGATCAACAGCCGGAAGCATTACATTACGTTGGGGAGAAAAAGCAACTTTCATTGTTTGAGAAATAAGAAGTTTTAAACAACTCCCCTGTAAATCTCTACCCTGTGTAAGAAACATTCTTGGTTATTCAAACAAACATGAATTTCGTAATTTTCATGTTTGTTTCTTACACAGGGACTTAATACGAAAATCGTGGCTTTTTTATATAAAAAATTATAACAGATTGATTGGAAATAAAATATAAAGAACAGAACGTACGTGTGGTATAATAGAGCGATAATAGCAGGTAGCTCAAGGGTGGTTGGCTCACTCCCATTTCGAAAGGGGGTGGTGTCGGTGACAGTATTCGAAGCATTAATGTTTGCAATAGCGTTCGCAGCATTGATTGTATCAATACTTTCATTTAACCATAAAAAATAACCCATCCTTGAGTTGAGAGCTCTGATGGGTTACTACCTAATCAATAGCCAATCCCCTTGAAGGGAACCTACTATTATATTGATCGATTGATGCACTAACATCAATCGGTCTTTTTTATTGTACTCACATGTTATTCTTAGTATACGTCCATATGTTCCTTTTTTCAAGTATTGAGGTTACAGGTTTACTAGTAATGAACATTGTGACTGGAATATTCCACTTAAGTAGTCAGATAATAATACTGATTTATTTTGCAGTGTCATCATCATCTTCAAACTATCTATTTTGGCTTTTACTAAAACTCTAAATAAATATCATAGTGCAAAAAATCTTGTGCTATAAGGGCTTAGAGTTAAAAATTGTTTCTGTAATAAAAAAGTTTTTTAAAGAATCTTTTTATCTTAATTTCTGTCTTCTCATCCATTGCGTTGCGACCCACTTTTCACCGGTTATAACTGGGGCACCACCATGTAAAGTTAAATCGTTTAAATTTTGATCGTTGTAGAAATACTCGAAATAAACTGCCATACCTTTTTTGGGCGATACTGAAAAATTGAGTTTAGGGAAAAAAGTTTCTCCACCTTGCTCTACATCATTTAAGTACATAACGAGTGTACTAATTCTATTATTATTTGCTACTTTACTAGTTGATGAAAAAAAATCATTATGAGCTTTATACTCTTGACCAGGCGTATACTGAAGTATTTGAAGGCATTCTGCGTGTTCAATGGGTATATTCATAATAGATGCGACTCTTTTTTCTACTCTAGCAACAATTTCGTTTTCACTTTCTTCAAAAAACATACTACTACTTGTTCTTTGTTCATTTACTTCACGTGTCGTGCCAATTTTTGAACGTTTCATTTTGTCCTTAGACAATCGGATTAGTTCATCGCACTCCTCGTTACTTAAAACATTTCCTAAAAGCACTATCAATGGCTCCTCTAATCTAGTGACTATGTCAATCTCTCTATCTGTAATTATTTTATTTCCAACGTGATCAAATATAGTTTGCTCTTTATTCTCCGTTATCAACTTCAAACCACCTCTTAAACTATTAAATTTTCAAAACGTGTTCGTCTTTGGGTCATGACTATACGTGTTAACTGCCTTCTTTTACTTCAACTACCTAAATATCAAAGTATGTTTTTATACTTTTTTATACTTTTTATGGAATTAATTTCATTTTATTTTATCATAGTATTTTTATATATCACAACTTTGTGAAAAATTTAACATGTGGATATTTTAGGATGTAGAGAATTCAGTAATTGTAGCTTTTTTGTCGTCTTCATGATGTCCTTACCTTGCACTGTACATATTCTCCTAAAATAGCAATTAACACTCGACGATTTTATAAGAAATTCCAAAAAATATATTAACAGAAAAAACCATCTCGCAATTCAGAAAATTTGTGTTAAAATAAAATATCAGTCGACTTAATGATAAAATAAGTACATCTTATTTCAACGGGGAGAAGTGAATGTGAGTTTTTTATCATGGAAGATTTAAGAAAATTTTGGGGGAGAGTGTAATGAAAAATTTAATTGTTAAATGGAATCAAGTGAGCCTAGTAAAAAGGATTGTTATCGGTATTATTGTTGGTCTAATCTTAGCTTTAACACTTCCTGATGCTGCAAGTTGGATTTCCATTTTTGGTTCTTTATTTGTCGGTGCATTAAAGGCAGTTGCGCCAATATTAGTATTATTCATAGTGATGCATGCGATTGCCGTACATAAAAGTGGTAAGAAAACGAATATGAAATCGATTATTGTTCTTTATGGTCTTGGTACATTCCTAGCAGGTGCTGTCGCTGTAGTTGCAAGCTTTATGTTACCAACTACGCTAACACTGACAACAGGTGCACAAGACGTTTCTCCACCAGAAGGTATTGGTGAGGTTTTTGAAACTTTATTATTTAACTTAGTTGCCAATCCAGTTGATGCAATAATAAATGCTAACTATCTAGGCATATTAATGTGGGCAATCGTTCTTGGGGTTGCATTAAAAAATGCAAACCAAAATACGAAAGACATGTTAGGTAATTTTTCGGATGCAATCACTAAAGTAGTACAATGGGTGATTAGTTTTGCACCACTTGGTATTATGGGGCTTGTTTACAGTGCAATTGTAACAAGTGGTTTTTCTGCTTTACTTGAATACGGTAGATTGATATTAATTTTAGTTGGATGTATGTTGTTTATCGCGCTTGTAGTGAATCCGTTAATCGTGTTCATTTATACGCGAAAAAATCCTTATCCACTTGTTTTTATGGTTTTAAGAGAAAGTGGTATTTATGCATTCTTTACACGTAGTTCAGCTGCAAATATTCCAGTTAATATGAAATTATGTGAAAAACTTGGCTTAGATGAAGATACTTATGCAGTGTCAATTCCTCTAGGTGCTACTATTAATATGGGTGGTGCAGCCGTTACAATTGCTGTGCTAACTCTTGCTACAGTAAATACGCTTGGTATTGAAGTAGATTTTATGACTGCACTCATGCTTGTTGTGATAGCAGCTGTCTCTGCTGCAGGTGCATCAGGCGTTGCGGGCGGATCACTTTTACTTATCCCGTTAGCATGTAGTTTATTTGGCGTTCCAAATGATGTTGCAATGCAAGTTGTTGGTGTTGGTTTTATCATCGGTGTTATTCAGGATTCTTGTGAAACTGCACTAAATTCATCTTCTGACGTATTGTTCACAGCTACAGCTCAAAAAGCTAAAGAACGTAGAGAAGGTAAAATAGTTTCTATGACTTCCTAGAAGCTACGACAATAGTAGTTAGAATATAGAAGCATATATATTGAAACGGCTCTATTAATGTATACATTTAATTGCATGATTAATGAAGGTTAAAAGCTACGATTACCGAAGATGATTTGGTGATCGTAGCTTTTTTAGTTGTGTAGCAATTGACACGCGTTCACACTTTCCACCAATTATTCTATAGAAAAAGCCTCTCCTATTTCAGGAGAGGCTTCAGCTTGCCGACAAAAGTATTTTTATAAACGGTTATTAATAATGGTGAAATCTTCCTAAAGAGGTTCACTTATTCAATTATAGGTAAGATAGTAGAATATCTATTAGGAATTGTTTCTAAGGCAAGGACCACCACGAAGACTCCTGTGGGAATAGCTTGAGCAGAAGACACCGCAGGAAAGGGGAAGGCAATCTAAGTTCGCCGCATCCTGCGGCAACGATTGCATGACCAACATCGTGTTGGCCTAGGAGGCTGAAGCCAAGCCCACGGAAAGCGAAGTGGTGGTCCTTGCTGAGCTTCTGATTCTTTGCAATTCGCAACCAGACATATGTTGTATCCTCAAATAATCAGTGGTTTCTGTTAGCCTTATTAAAGGCTTTTATGTTATTTTGGTAGGTATGTATTAACTAATTCATTTTATTTGGAAATTTACCTTTATTGTATAAATGAATTCATGGCTTTGAAAAGAAGAGAAAAACATTATTAAATTAAGCGATTTCATAATTACTTTTTTCTAATTTTAAAAGGGAACATTTTCAATAAAAATATATTGACTTGTTAGCGATAATAAAAATTTTACTTTCGTTGATTGATGCGGAAAGCGTCCGACTGTTGCGTAAATCAACCTTGTTCGGATTTTGATGTTAACTCCTGTCTTATTAAATTGACTCAAGCAAAATGAAATTAAAATATTATATTTTTTTATCAGCTATTTGTAACATGTAAAAATTAGTATTTGGACATGAGAAGTTATCATTGTATACTTAATAAGTTGAATGTCAGACGTTCAACCTTTTAACAATACATCTTTGTGGAGGCATCTAATGAATTATTTAATCTCAATCGTAGGCTTAATTGTTGTTCTAGGTCTTGCCTGGGTTGCAAGTAACAATCGTAAAGAAATTAAAATCAGACCAATTATCCAAATGATCGTTATTCAGTTAATATTAACTTTTTTATTACTGAATACCAAATTTGGATTGATAATTGTTGAGGGAGTCGCAGCCGGGTTTGCAAAATTACTAGAATTCGCAAATGAAGGAATCAATTTTGTATTTGCTGGCATTGCGAATGAAGGACAGGCTCCTTTCTTCTTAACTGCTTTACTTCCAATCGTATTCATTTCGGCTCTGATTGGAATTCTGCAACATATTAAAGTTCTTCCTTTCATTATGAAATGGATTGGTTGGGCACTCAGTAAAGTAAACGGCATGGGTAAATTGGAATCTTACAACGGAGTAGCATCTGCTATTGTTGGACAATCTGAAGTATTTATTACCGTAAAAAAACAGCTTGGACAATTATCTCCTCAACGTCTATATACACTAAGTGCGTCAGCGATGTCTACTGTATCGATGTCAATTGTCGGAGCTTATATGACGATGGTTGAACCGAGATATGTCGTAACTGCAATCGTGATTAATTTATTTGGAGGATTCATCATTGCTTCAATTATTAATCCATACACTGTAACCGAAGAAGAAGATCTCCTTGTTGTGCAAGAAGAAAAACAAAGCTTCTTCGAAATGCTAGGCGAATATATTCTGGATGGATTCAAGGTAGCAATCATAGTTGCGGCGATGTTACTTGGTTTCGTTGCACTAATGGCAGGAGTAAATAGCGTATTTGATATGATATTCGGAATTTCATTCCAAGAAATTATTGGATATGTCTTTGCACCATTTGCGATTTTAATGGGAATCCCTGTTTCAGAATCAGTAACAGCAGGCGGTATTATGGCTACCAAACTAGTTACGAACGAATTCGTAGCGATGCTCTCATTAAATGACTTAGGGTCAGGCTTAAGTGAACGATCAATCGGAATCATTTCAGTTTTCCTTGTTTCATTTGCAAACTTCTCTTCAATTGGAATCATTGCAGGAGCTGTAAAAGGACTTCATGAAAAACAAGGAAACGTTGTAGCTAGATTCGGATTGAAACTTTTATACGGAGCAACGTTAGTGAGCGTACTATCAGCAGTAATTGTAAGTTTTATCCTATAATCAGAAAAAAAAGATCAGCTAGTCGTTGCTGGTCTGCTTTTTTTCTTCGCATTAAACCATTCTGGACCACTGAATCAGGACCTACTGGTAAAGATAAAGAACCTTCTAAATCAATTATGATTAGGAGGTTTTTTTGTGTCTGAAAATCAGGTATCTTTAATATTTCCAATAACTTGAATCATCTTCTTTTTCATCTTGCTTCCATGACTCTTTGTAGTTAAGAGGAAATTAGTTTGATGAAATGCTATATTAGAATAATAGCTATATTAGAAAAGAGTTATGACAATGAATAATATGAAAAATATTCCATTACAAACAAAAATATTAGGGCTAATTAGTTCGTTAATTCTTTTAATTATTATTCTTCTCGCAAGCATATTTGCTTACTTGCAAACTGTTGATACAAGGAATCAAGTGAAACAATTAGCTTTGCAATCGGCTAAGACGATTTCTCTTATGCCTGAGCTTAGGGATGCTATTGAAGAAAAGGATATAGAAGCCCATTTTCGACCAATAGCGGAGCAAGTTAAAGATCAGGTGCATGCGGCAAATATTATCATCGAAAATCGTGAGGGAATCATTTATTCACACGTAAATCCAAGCCTGGTCGGTCAGAAGAGTTTAGACCACACAAGTTATCAGGCGTTAATTTTTGGTGGTTCTAACAATTTTGAAGTTGAAAGAGAGCAAGGTTCAGTTATAACTGGGAAGGTCCCTATTATTGCGGATTATGGAGAATATACTCAGGTGATTGGAACGGTATCCGTCGAGTTTTTGGAAAAGGATATTTATCAGAGTATATATCAACGAATTAAAATCATTATTATTGCGTCATTGATTGTTTTACTGCTGGGAATCATTGGCGGTATTTTTCTAACAAAAAGTATTAGAAAAGATACGTTGGGACTGGAACCCCATGAAATTGCATCATTGTATAGGGAAAGAAGTGCAATTCTTTTATCCGTCAAAGAAGGAATTATAGCTATTGATGATACTGGATTATTAACTTTAATTAATCATTCTGCAAAGTCGATGTTAAATCTCTACGAAGAAGATTTTATAGGCAAGCACATTCAGCATGTCCTTCAGGATATAAAAATAGATGATGTGTTACAGACAGGACAGACTGCTCATAATGTTGAGGTCTTGATTAACGATAAAATTTTTATCTTTAATTTAATCCCGATTATTGAAAATGGGAATGTTGTAGGTGTCGTTTCTAGTTTCAGGGATAAAACTGAATTAAAAAAGCTTATGAATACAATAACAGAGGTTCGTGATTATTCGGACGGACTTCGTGCGCAAACACATGAGTACGCCAATAAATTATATTTGTTATCAGGATTATTACATTTAGAAAGATATCAGGATGCATTAGAATTTATTCAAAAAGAGTCTGTCATTCATCAGCATCAAAATCAGATATTATTTAATCAGATTCATGATGCAAATGTCCAAGCTATTTTGTTAGGTAAACTTGGAAAAGCGTCAGAAAAGAAAATTTTACTTGAAATTGATGCCGATAGTTATGTAGATCCCTTACCAAGTCATATAGAGGTAACAGATATCGTTACAATTATAGGGAATCTCATCGATAATGCATTTGATGCAGTTGCGAATCAGAAAGAGAAAAAAGTGGCTTTTTCCATTACGGGACTTGGAAACGATATTATTATAGAAGTAACGGATAACGGAAAAGGAATTTCAGAAGACTTGTTAGAGTCTTTGTTTACGTTAGGATACTCCTCTAAGGGTGAAAATAGGGGGTATGGCCTATTCAATGTTAAGCGCATTGTAGAATCATTCGGTGGAACAATTGAAGTGAGTAATGAACGAAATGGAGGGTCTATTTTTACAGTCTACCTTCCAAAAAAGGTTCTAGGATAGAGTAAGGAGTGGAATAAAGTGATTAAGGTTGTAATAGCAGAGGACGATTTTCGAATTGCACAAGTACAAGAGCAGTTTTTGCAAAAGATAACGGGTGTAAAACTGGTCGGGAAAGCGCTAAATGCGAAAGAAACAATGGATCTTTTAAGTGAAAATGAAGTGGATCTACTTTTACTAGACATCTATTTGCCTGATGAACTTGGTACTGATTTATTATCGAAAATCAGGGAGAGTTATCCGATAATTGATATTATTATGGTGACTGCTGCAACTGAAAGAACAATGCTTGAGAAGGCTGTCAGATATGGTGTATTTAACTATCTATTAAAGCCAGTAACAATGAAGAAATTTGTTGAAACGATTGAAGATTATAAAAGAAAGAAAGAATTACTTAGTATTAGTGATGAGATTGATCAGACTATGATTGATCGATTCTTTGGAATCACTAATCAATCAACAATAATGCATAAAGATCTCCCTACAGGTATTGATCACCATACTTTAGAGAAAGTAAAAGAGGTAGTGGAAGAACTTAAAGGCGTTTCCATCGATGAAATGAGTGAAAAGATGGGGGCATCTCGAACGACTGCAAGAAGATATTTAGAGTATCTTGTTTCTGTAAATGTCTGCACAGCAAAACATGAATATGGAATTGTAGGAAGACCTCAGAGGAAATATTACTTTGTAGAATAACTAGTAGAATTCAATAAACATTCGGCAGAAGTCTACCACTTCTTGCATGTTGTGATGGGACCACAGCACCTGTTGAATAAAGTTGAAAATCTGAGCTCAAATACGCAGAGGTTATTTGATTAAGTTAACGAGGGATGAACAATGAGGAAAAAAATTATTATCGTTTTTGCACTTTTTGTCACGGCTTTAACCGGGTGTTCACCAAAAGGGAATCAAGAAGTGATTACAGATGAAGTAACGATAATTGCTCCAAGCTCTATTGGTGGAGGATGGGACTTAACAGCACGAGCGATACAAGACGTTTTAATGAGTGAAAACTTAATTGACGAAGATATTCGTGTTCTGAATAAAATTGGAGCTGGTGGAGAATTAGGTTGGAAATATACAAAACAGCAAAAAGATCATGTATTAGCCATCAATTCAAGCTTGCTCATTACTAATAATTTATTAAGTCAAAGTAAGATAACTTATAAAGATTTTACACCAATCGCTATTCTGGCTACAGAATGGGAGGTTGTTATAGTTCCGAAAGATTCAAGCATAAGCAGTGCAAAAAGCTTAATGGAAAATTTGAAAGAAACACCTCATGATTATAAAATTGGTGTTTCTCCAAGATTAGGGAATGACGATCAGCTCTCTTTTGTATTAGCGAGCAAACAAGTTGGAGTGCAACCCGAAGAACTTGATTTTTTTATATACGAAAATAGTGCTCAAGTAGTTGATGCATTATTAAAAAAGCAAATAGATGTTGCGACAATGACTTTAGCAGAGGCTAAAGAGTATTATGATTTAAATCAAGTGAAACTGCTCGTTATCTCATCTGATGATAGATTAAAAGAACTTCCTGAAATCCCTACATGGTCAGAAGAAGGAATTGAATTAGTTTTTGAACATTGGCGCGGTATTATGGGGCCGCCTAATATGACGAAGGATGAAATTCAATTTTGGGATATGACATTTGAAAAAATGGTACGAACAGAAGAATGGCAACAAACGCTACAGAAGTATATGTGGAAAGATTATTATATGAATAGTAGTGAAACTTCTAAATTTCTAGAAGAGCAGGGTAAGATGTATGAGGACTTAATGAATGTTAATGGTGAAGACTAATACTTTTTGAACAGAATAAACATAATAATTTAAATGAATTTAATGAAAAAATCTTTCGTATTATTTACTTCTTATTTTAATAGCTATACGGTATTGGTAAAAGTATACAAAACTACTTGGCTCGAATCTAAAAAGCTAGGAATGAGGCAAGTGAATAATCCTCACGAAAGTTGTCTTTTTTTATGATTATTTTATAGAAGCTGTTATGGTATTGAAATTATCTTATTTCGAGGTTGACTTGGGGACATATGTGTTAACACTTCACTTCCACCGTATTATTCAAGTTGGTTGAGAGTTATAACAATACCCGGGGCAGCCTCGTTTTGTTACGTATGTAGCTGAGTTGTAAGTATAGGAGGGCATCATGACTTTTACATTGATTTCAAAGTTGATAAATACAAGAAAACAAAGTCAACTTCAATTTGTAGAAACTTTACTAAGTGGCATATTAGGTGGATTTATATTCACACTATTAAATTTACCATTGTCATGGATGTTAGGGCCATTAACAGCTGTGTTGATTTGGAAGCTACTATCAAAACGGGATTTATATTGGCCGGTAAGTTTTAGAAATGGCGGCCAAATGTTATTAGGTTATAGTATGGGCTTATCGTTTACGATTGCTAGTGCGAGACAGATTGTAGACCAGTTGCCATCAATGGCTATTATTACCATACTAATGGTAGTTTTTGGACTTGCAAGTGCTTTTTTGTTTCAAAGTTAACTGGCATTAATATTCCAAGTGCTGTGATGGGGACGACACCAGGTGGTCTATCCCAAATGGTTGTACTGAGCGAAGAGATCAAGGGAGCAGATTCAACAGTTGTTACATTCATGCAAACAATTAGAATGTTAACAGTTATTTTCATTGTACCAACACTATCGATTCATGCATTTTCAAGTGGTGGAACACAAAAAAGTGAACCTACAATCGATCTAGTAACGCAAACTGGATACGGTAATTTTTTTCAGGTTATTACGGTTATTGCGATTGTTCTAGTTATTACTGCATGTGCAGTTCGCTTCAAATGCCCAGCTCCATTGATTATTGGGCCTCTACTATCATCAGCAATTTTAACCGTAAGTGGCTTTGAAACACCTAATCTACCCCCCATTTTTATCGTACTTGCACAACTTTCTCTAGGTATTTATTTTGGTATTGGAATCAAAATTAATATGTTGAAAAATTGGAAAAAATTACTGCCATATTCGTTTATTTCTGGATTATTGATTGTCGGTTTTGCTCTCGTTTTAGCTTACGGCTTACATATGATCTATCCGATTACAATGACAACTGCATTTTTATGTATAGCTCCAGGTGGTTTACCAGAAATGGGTGTTACGGCTCATGCTGTCCATGCAGATGTATCAATGGTTGCCGCCTATCAGTTGTTTCGTGTTTTTTTCATATTATTCATCGTGCCGATTTTTTTAAGGTATCTATTTGGTAGACAGGAGGTTCTTGAAAGACCGGTAAAGGCATTATAGACCATTCATAATGAGTTTTGCCATTTGGAACTTTGGATTATTGAGAGAGAGCTTTATCCACCATATATATTAGGTCTTAAATGAAAGAATTATCAGATTATGGATTAAATGAACGAAATAGCTTTAAAGTATTTAAATAATAATATTTTGTAAACGTTTACATGCGCTTACTACTATTCTATATTGTATAAACAATATCTAAATTATTAAATTTATTTGATAAATTACAATTGTGGAAAAGCAGTAAGGAGAGGAATAGTATGTTAGCGCTTTTAGGTTTTTCAATGATCGCCGTATTTATGTTTTTAATCATCACAAAACGAATGTCTGCGATGGTAGCATTAGTTGCGATACCAATTTTGTTCGCGTTACTAGGAGGATTTGGACCAGGCATCGGTGAGATGATGCTAGATGGTATTAAGCAAGTTGCACCGACTGGTGTTATGTTAATGTTCGCTATACTTTATTTTGGTGTAATGATCGATGCGGGCTTATTTGATCCGCTTGTTTCAAAAATTTTAGCGGTTGTTAAGGGAGATCCATTAAAAATTGTTTTAGGTACAGCTATCCTTTCGATGCTTGTAGCACTTGATGGTGATGGAACGACAACTTATATGATTACAGTATCAGCAATGCTTCCACTTTATAAGCGTATTGGAATGAATCCGCTAATATTAACATGTATTGCGATGCTTTCATTTGGTGTTATGAACATGACACCTTGGGGAGGACCAACAGCTAGAGCAGTAGCAGCACTGCAGCTTGATGTAGCAGATGTGTTTACACCACTTATCCCTGTTATGGCCGCTGGTCTATTATGGACTTTATTTACTGCGTTTATTCTTGGGAAAAAAGAGCGCAAAAGATTGGGAATTGCCCAGATTCAATATTCAAAGGAAGAGATGCTTGCTATAAGTGAACTAGCTGCAACTTCAGCAGTGGAAGACTATAAGCGTCCGAAACTGTTATGGGTCAATCTTGCTTTAACTATTACACTTATTATTTGTTTGGTTACTTCTGTATTACCTTTATCTACTTTATTCATGATTGCCTTTGTTATAGCGCTTATGATTAACTATCCAAATCTAGATGACCAGAAAGCAAGAATATCTAATCATGCAGGAAATGTACTTGCAGTTGTTGGGTTAGTTTTTGCTTCCGGTATTTTTACAGGAATTTTATCTGGAACAGAAATGGTTGATGCGATGGCCAATAGCTTAGTTGCAGTAATTCCAGAATCTTTAGGTTCGTCTTTTGCGGTCATTACAGCTGTAACAAGTATTCCGTTTACTTATTTTATGGCAAATGATCCTTACTATTTCGGAGTGTTGCCAATCTTAGCTGAAACTGCGGCTGCTTATGGTGTGGATCCAGTAGAGATTGCGCGTGCATCTATACTAGGACAACCAGTTCATGCGATGAGTCCATTAATGGCATCAGCTTACTTACTTGTTGGTATGGCTGGTGTGGAATTTGGAGACCATCAAAAGTTTATTTTTAAGTGGGCACTAGGGTCGTGTTTTGTCATGATTATAGCGGCAATTATCTTCGGAGTTATTACTTTCTAATTTAGAAAACAACACAAAAAATCATCTCATCTTTCTAGATGGAGGTGATTTTTTTGTGTTTTTTAGAAAATGGTAAAATTCTTGTACGATTGGGTGGGAGCTAAATTGTATCTTCGAAGTTTTCATTCGTCGCTTTGATTCGTTGATTGTGGCTTTTTTGTTTTTTTAGTGATTTGATTAAGGGTATAACAAAATTAAACAAAACCCATCCTAAGTTAAGATTTACTGAAACCTTTTTCAAGACATAAAAGAATGAAAAGTGTATGGTAATAGTTGAATATATTAAAATGATAGGGGGACTACATATGAATACGAAATATGAACAAATCTTTCAATCCTTTACCTTTCCTTCTGGGGTAGAAGTAAAGAATCGTATTATGGTCGCACCAATGACCAATTATTCTTCCCACGATAACGGAGAAGTATCTGAAGCAGAACTTGCTTATTACAAAGAGCGTTCTGGCGGCGTTGGGACATTTATTACAGCATGTGCCTATGTAAGCAAGGATGGAAAAGGATTTCCAGGGCAGTTTAGTGTTGACGATGACTCTTTCATTCCAGGATTGAAGAAATTAGCTGAAACCATGCAATCAAATGGAACGAAAGCAATTATCCAAATTTACCATGGGGGAAGACAGTCACCACCAGAGTTATTACCAGATCAACAGCCTGTATCGGCAAGTGCTGTTGCAGCAGAAAGAGAAGGTTCACCAGTACCTCGTAAAATGTCGGAAGAAGAAATACAAAATACTATTAAAGCTTTTGGTGAAGCGACAAGAAGAGCAATTGAAGCAGGTTTTGACGGTGTTGAAATTCACGGTGCTAATACGTATCTACTACAGCAATACTTCTCACCACATTCGAATCGAAGAGATGATCAATGGGGTGGATCGCTTGAAAATCGCATGAAGTTCCCGTTAGCTATCGTACAATCTGTAAAACAAATTGTTGCTGAACATTCTAAGAAACCATTTATTGTTGGTTATCGTATCTCACCTGAAGAAGGAACAAATCCAGGAATAACATTAGAAGATACTCTTCAGTTTGTGGATAAATTAGCGGATCAATCCCTTGATTATTTACATATTTCTGTAAACACATTTTGGAATGGGTCTTTCCGTGATAAAAATGAATCTGAATCTAGGATTATTAAAATTCATGAAGCAGTTGGAAGTCGAGTTCCAATAGTCGGTGTAGGTTCACTACACACGCCAGATGAGGTAGTGGAAGCGTTAGAAGCAGGCATCCCTTTAATTGCTTTAGGCCGCGAACTATTAATGGAGCCAAAATGGATTGAAAAAGTGGAAGCTGGGCAAATAGAAGAAATCCGTACAACTTTATCTAGAAAAGATCAGGAAAAATTAGTAATTCCAGATCCATTATGGAACAGATTGATGAATGTAAAAGGTTGGTTGCCAGTAGTAGATTAAATACTTTCGATCAAGGAACTCAAAATTGATGAGTTCCTCGATTGTTTTAAAATTACTTAATTTCTCTTCACTATTAGTATGAATTAAATTTGTCTTAAAAAACTTAATTAGTCACACTCCAACATTTGCTATTAATAATTACCTCTGTTTTGGCAAAGATAATTTTTATGGAGGTGAAGAAAAAATGGCAAACAACAATAAAAACAATCTTCCACAGGAAAGTCAAACAAATGCTCAAAAAGTAAAACAACAAAATGCTCAAGCAAATCAAAATGCTTCTCAAGCTGAATTTGGATCTGAATTTGGAGTTTCTCAAGAGAGTCAAACAAATGCACAAGAAGTAAAACAACAAAACGCTCAAGCAAACCAAAAAGCACAAGCGCAAAGAAAAAATAATAAGTACTAATTAATAAAAACGATGGGAGTTTAATGCTCCCATCTTTTTATTTGAGTTTAAGACAAGGTAGTCAAGTGATGATATAATTGGTATCTATGTACATAAGCAAGCTATGTTTCCCATACTGTAAATTTTTCCAAATTCGTAACGGAGGTGTCAAAATGAATAAAAAGTGGACGATTGAAGAAATACGTGATTATGTAAAAAAGAATTCAGATAGTGTATTACTTTCAACTGAATACGTAGGATACTCGCAAAAACTACTGTTTAAATGTTCTTGCGGAAATAATTTTGAAAAGACTTTTACAAAGTTCAAAGGTAGTAATCAAAAAAAATGTCCTAATTGTCAAGAAGCAAGACCTTCACGTTAATTTTTATTGAAAAACTAGACCATAACATTTAAGCTATGGTCTGGTATATTTTTATTCGACTGTTGATTCAAGTGAAGCATCTTGCTCCGCAGCTTGACTAACACGCTGCTTCTTAGATTTTCTAAAGTAAAGCAATTCATATATACATGGAATCACAATCAGCGTTAACATTGTTGCCATAGCTAACCCTCCGATTACAACAATTGCAAGACTTTGCGATACTAAGCTTCCTGTTTCTGCTTTTTTCATTAACAATGGAAGCATTGCACAGATGGTTGCGATTGCAGTCATGAAGATTGGTCTCATTCTTGTTGCTGTTGCTTCAACAAGAGCGTCACGAATAATCATTTTTTGTTCATTTTGTTTTACTCGATCTAAAAGCACAATCGCGTTTGTTACGACGATACCGATTAGCATTAACGCGCCTAGAAGTGCTGTGATATCAACTGGAATTCGACTGATAAGTATTCCTAAGATTGCTCCAATTGCAGCAAGTGGAAGCGAGCAAAGAATGGCAATCGGTGCTTTAATGGACTTAAATGTGATGACCATTATTAAAAATACAATTCCAATGGAAACAAGCATGATAAGGAATAAATCTGTAAAATCCTCGGACTGTTGACTACTTGCTCCTCCTATTAGAACTTCGACATTCTCTGGAATATCCATGCCTTCGTTGTTCTTTTTATCGCCAAGTATCTCTAAGCTTACTGCGCTTGAAATCTCCGATAACTTTGCAGGATCAACGGTAGCTGTTACACGAAGATAAGCATCCCCATCTTTATGAAACTGGCTCGTTGAACTTTCTTCACTTTGTAAGGTAGCGAGATCAGATACAGGGACTAGGCCAGTATCGGTCATAACTTGTATGTTCTCCAAGTCTTCTGGTGTTTTTGTATCAAGTACAGGCTCAAGGAATACAGGTTTTTGTTTTTCGTTAATATTAATCGTACCAATTGGTGTTTTATTTAACATGACACCTAATTGTTGTGCGATTTGTTGTGTATTTCCTTTCGTCGGGTCCACAACGAGAGAGTATACTGTTTTCTTTTCATCTTGGTTGGTCGTTACTTCCTCTACGCCATCAATATTCTGCACTTTTTCTTTAACAGTCGTTGCAACTTTTTCAAGGTCAGTTATATTTTCACCTACAACATCTATGGTGATATTCGTACTTCCTCCGCCCATCATGAAGCTGGCTGTATTTACTTCTAATTTGGCATCAGTGTATTGATCTTTTTTCTTTTCCATTTCTTTTACGATGACATCCGTATCTTTTTTATCGTCCAATAAAATACTAAAGGATGCTTCTGTCGGAGATCCAACATAGCCATATTGTGCTGCTTCTGCTGGAGAACCTACTTGTGCAAACACATATTTCACTTCATCCATTGCTAGTATAGAGGATTCAAGTTCAAACGTATTTTCTTTTACTTCATCAATTGGTGTATCATTCGGATAGCTCAGCGTAGCCACAACATAATCTGCAGATGAGTTATCAACTGCACCTTTTGGAATCGCAAAGTAAGCTCCTATGGAACCAACAAACAGAAGGATAGAAATTGTAAACACAATCCATTTATGATTTAAAGACCATGTTACTGCTTTTGGAAAATGAACAGCTGGTTTATGTTCTGGAATTTTTGCATTCTTTAATAGCCCGGCACTCATTAATGGAACAACAGTCAACGCCACGATTAAAGAGGCAAGTAACGAATAGGTAACAGTTAATGCGAATGGAAGTAGGAAGTCCTGAAGTCCGCCATTCAATAAACTCATTGGTAAGAAAACTGCAACAGTTGTTAATGTAGAAGCAGTGATCGCAACTCCAACTTGCTTAGTAGCATCAATAACCATTTTGACGGAGAATTTCTCTGTTTGCATTTTACGGAAAATATTTTCGATAACAACTATGCTGTCATCCACTAGACGACCAACTGCAACAGCTACTCCTCCAAGTGTTAAAATGTTCAATGTCACTCCTGACATCGACAGTAGGAATAATGTGAAGCATAGTGATAATGGAATTGAAACAATGGTAATAAAAGTCGAACGGATATTACGTAGAAAAAGCATAATGACAATCGTTGCAAACAGTGCACCGAGAAGAACTTCTTTTATCATTGTATGAACGGAATTTTCTACTAAATCAGCAGAGGATATGTAAAGAGTGGATTCCTGCTGATCATACTTTTCATTGATTTCTTTTGTAACTTTTGCAACTTCTTTGCTTATAGTCACTGCATTGGACTGACTATCTTTTGTGATGCTTATATCTAAGCTATCCTTACCATTGAAATGGCTTACGAAGTTCGCATCTTTTGTTTCTTCAATTGTTGCAATATCCCCAAGCGTTACATCAGGTGCTACAGTCAATCCTTTTAATTTTTCAATGCTTGTTAAATCGCCGATCACTTTAATATTACTTGTTTTTCCATCAATATTTTTCTCGCCAACAGCTACAGCGGTGTTTTGCCCATTTAGAATACCCATAACTGCTTGTAGAGAAATTTGGTTGTCAGCCATTTTTTCATCATCAATCTTAACGGATATGACAGAATCTGTTATTCCATAAATCTCAACGCTAGAAACCCCTTTGATATCTTGATATCTAGTTTGGAGTTCGTTACGTGCAAAATCCATATTTTCTGTAGTCATTCCTTCATCAAAGGTGACTGCAATATTAACAATTGGAATCATTGATGTATTTAGTTGTGAAATAATTGGCTTAGCTATAGTCTGAGGCAAATTTACATTACTTAATGCATCTTGTACGTCCAGTTTGGCTTGCTTCATATCATAGCCTGACTCGTAGACTAGATCTACTTTCGAATATCCGTCTCCAGTTCTTGAAAAAACGGATGTTTTTCCATTCAGTCCATTAACTGCTCTTTCAATCGGGGTGGTTACCTCTGATTCCATTGTTTTGGAGTCAGTTCCTTGACCCATTGTGATAATCGTAACTTGTGGATTATCAGCAGATGGTAAAAATTCCATTGGCAATCTAAAGTAACTAACAACGCCGATTACTAATATTAAAATGGTTAATACGGATACGGCTGCTTTGTTACTAAAAGCCCACTTGGTGAATAATGACATAGAAATAATTCCTCCTGAAAATGACAAATTTGTACCAATAAAATCCTAACATAAATGCAATACTAATAACTTAATTGATTAAAAACTTAAAAAAATTTACGAAAACTTAATTTTTATTTGGGAACTCCCTTCTATTTAACATTTATGGCTCTTCTTTATTGTAGAAAATAGAAAAATATTCCACATTGATCCTAAGAATTATATTTTACTAAGACCTAAGACTTAGAAGATAAAAAATGTGGTTTTATAGCAATAGCATTTATACTGATTTGTGGGCTTCTGGTAGATTTGCTGTTTTATTGCAAGGACTGGGTTATCTAGAGGAATAATGGGCAATAGCATCCCCTCAAGTCAGCAATTATTGGAAGGTTGCGGGATAGGTATTTATGGACGGGCTTTTGACAAGTAGGAAGTAGTGTAGATGGTGTAATACTACTAGAGCACGGGATCAGAGTACTTCTTTTAAAAATGTTGGTGTGGTAACTACATTTTACAAGAGGTCGTTATGGGCTTCTTTTATTTTGCCTTTGGTGTTTCAACTAATACTTCACTTCATTCGTCTACATCAAAAAAGAAGCACGACCTTAATTACTCCAGGCTGTACTTCCAAAATTTTTTTATCTAATAACCCATTCTCTTTTAAAATCCATAAAACATCTGTATGATTAATTAAACAATTATGGAAAGGGGAGTTAATAAATGCTGGACTTTATAACATCTTTATTTAATTCACATTATGACTTATACATTCGATTAATTGTGGCAACATTTTTAGGGTTATTAATTGGTTTAGAAAGAGCGATCAAAAATAAGCCAGCAGGTATTAGAACTCACATCTTAGTTTGTTTAGGAGCTACCTTGGCAATGTCTCTATCTTCATTAAATCAAGGCCCATACATGGACCCAATGCGATTAGCTGCTCAAGTAATTAGTGGAATTGGATTTCTTGGTGCGGGGGTAATCTGGGTAGATAAGGATAATGTGAAACGTGGTCTCACTACTGCAGCGAATTTATGGATAACTGCATGTGTAGGATTAACCATCGGGTATGGTGCATATGATCTTGCTATTATAACGGTCATTTTAATGTTTATAGCTATGAATTTACCAAAGTTTATTGAGAAGATAGGAATCTTACCACCAAGACATGATGAGCATGATAGTGACGGGGAAGAATAAATAATAAGGAGGTAAAAAATGAGTAATATTACTTTTGAATACGTAACCTACATTGCAACCACACCCGAAAAACTATGGGAAGCACTGACTAGTGGAGATTACACAAAACAATACTGGTTCGGCCATGAAATTAAATCTGATTGGACAGAGGGTTCATCTGTAGTTTTCTTAGATAAGTTCGATAACATTGTAGATAAAGGACAGGTTATACATTTTGAGCCAAGCAAACTTCTATCTTATACATTTGAGTGGGTGCAAGATACAACGAAACGTGAAGTTTCACCTATCGTGACATTTACACTCCGTGAAATGGATATCATTGTAAAATTATCACTCAAGCACGAGGAGTTGTTACCTTCCGATATTTATGAAGAAAATGATAATTTTCAAGGGATTAACAATGGTTGGCCAGCAATACTAAGCAATTTGAAAAGTTTGCTTGAGACAGGGGAACCTCTTCCTTCGATAACAGTTTAATTCCTAACAACTAATAAAAAGTTAACAGATCAATCTGTTAACTTTTTTAGTTTTAGGCTGAAAGAGAACGCAACGATTAGTAATACAAGCTAGGTAAGAATAATAGAATATATTTTTTTACATCTAATATTTTCATTTATTTAAAAACAGTTGAATTGATTTATGAAATAAAAGCAACAGTCACCGCCAATTAGCGGGACTGTAGCTTTTAAATTTTGATGTTATCCAACTTTTATTATTTGTAATGTTGCCAACTTATAACTAAAACCTTCCTGTAATTCTGCAACTAGTTTTACGACGTCTCCATCTAATAAAGAAAACAATGCAGTGGAAGTTAGTGTAGTTGAGGTAGCTGACTGAGTCATTGATGATGCTACCTTAATAACATCATTTATTAGAAGTTGAAACTTTGAAGGAATGTTTGTTATATCTTCTGATTCCAATATTGCTTTATAGCTAATTTGATAAACCCCAGCTTTTAATACTTTTAAACCTTCGCGGACTAATTCAACTTCTTGTAATGGACCGGCAATGTTAAATCTCACAATTCCCGATGTATGACTTAAAGATTCGGAATAGGCATATCCATATGCTGAATCTATCGTCCCTTCTGGTCCTTGTTCGCCTTTTTCACCCTTAGGTCCGGGTTCACCTTTTGGTCCTGGAGGACCTTGTTCACCTTTGGGTCCTTCAGGGCCTTGTTTCCCTCTTTCACCTTTTGGACCTCCTTTTGGTCCACGAGAACCTTTTTTACCCCTTGGTCCTTGTTCACCAATGCCTGTTTCACCTTTGGGTCCTGGAATACCTTGTTCGCCTTTGGGTCCTGGAATGCCTTGTTCGCCTTTGGGTCCTGGAATGCCTTTTTCACCTTTGGGCCCTGGAGGACCTTGTTCACCTTTGGGTCCTGGAATGCCTTGTTCACCTTTGGGCCCTGGAGGACCTTGTTCCCCTCTGATTCCTGGAGGTCCTTGATAGCCTCTTGGGCCTCTTGACCCAAGCCCACATTTACATTCGCATTCATTGCATTTTGGACAATGATCCATGCTTTCTTCTCCTTTTCTACTAAATCATTTTTAACATCTAAATTTAACTAAAGTTAACTACGAATATTGAGTGGGACATTAATGAGTGTTCCACCTGAGCTCGATTGAATCGAAATTGCTCTCGTTCCATCTGGTGGAATATCAGAACCTTTAGCGCGATATTCCCATTCACCAAGTGCATCTACTGACACTTCAGATAGAAGTGGACCGCCCAAATCATTACCAATATAAATGGAGATGTTGGCTTCAGTCACAAGAACATTAGATGTTCCAGAAATTCGCCATTCAGCATCACTGGTTCTAAATTCTGCCCGTGTAACCGTTAAGCTTTCAGATAGGGATGTAATATCGACTACGTCAGAGGATGTACCACCTGGCCCTCGAACTGTTAATTGAAAAGAAAGCGTTTCATCTAACGGAGGAAATGAAAACGAAGCTGATGGCATATTCGCATTGGTTAACTGAACAGGAGATCCAGAGATTTGTTCCCATTGATAGGTTGTAACGATACCCGTTGCACTCCCTGACAATGTTACGAACGATCCTTGTTGCACGGTTTGATCCGGACCAGCATTTGCTATAGGTATTGGTGTAAACTCAATTACTGAGATACTCACTGTGGCAGTAGATGGTCCACCTTCACCGTCAACCGTTAATTCAAATACTAGAGTTGAAGTTGAATTGGGTGCTATAAAGGTTGGAGTTGCAGTATTGTTTCCTGTTAATGTAATTGGTGTACCAGAAAGCTGAGTCCAATTATAAGATGTAATTACCCCGGTAGATTTTGTGCCATCCAGCATAACCGTTGAATCAAAAATAACCGTTTCATCTTCACCAGCATTGGCTGTTACGGGAATTGGAACATTTGGTGACCCTGTTACAGTTACCGATATGGAGCTTTTTCCTCCAGCAGTTGAGTTAATTGTCACAATGGCTGGAGCAAAAGTAAGACTTGTTGTGCTAATTCCATCTGATGGAATGATTATGTCACCGAGTCCAAAGTCCGATATAGATAAAATTGGTGCACCTATTGAATCACTAGAATTAGCTACGATAGTAAGTACTTTCGTATTCGTGTCATAAGTGGCAGAAGCTGTAATGAAGTCTACAGGAACAAGTTCCTTTATACTGTTAGGAACGTCGCTTACATTGGTGACGGTAATTGTGTTAGGTGGACGTGCACCTGTAAAAAGAATACGAGCAAAGTACTGCCCAACGCTGCCTTCTAATAATGTTGGGTCAATGCCAGTTCCAGTCACATTAATAGTTTGAGCCGAGTCATCAGACGTAGCGAAGACATCTATAAACCCACCCAAACTTTCAATTTGTGTGTAAGTAGCTCTTGATACATCCACGCCGGAGATGGTTGAGATTTTCCCAATTACCGTAAAGCTAACAGTTTCAATGCAGTTATCTCCATCAATGCCTGGGGTAGTTGATCGATCTGGTGAACCGATTCCAATTCCGGGACCTTCAATTCGAAAATAGTTTTGAGGTTGCCCAAAACGATCAATGAACAAGCTTCCGACAATTGGATGTAACACTGCTGGATTTCCAATGTATCCCTCTGGTGCTGCAGGTGCAACTGAAGGATCCCATTGTAAGAACGGATGCACACGACTATTCAGCGCAAGATCAAAATCCCCACCGTTTAATCCTCCGATATCTTCCGTGAAATTAATTTCACCAAAGCCTTCTCCATCTGGTTCTGCGATGAATGAGTCGACTCCATATGGGTGAGTAACAACATATTCTGCATTTGGCTGTAGTCCAGCAACACGAATGCGAACTCTACCAAATACAATTTGTTCACCCGCTCTAGGAATTTCATTTACAAATGCAGCTTCTAATGCTAAAACAAGCCGTGCTCTTTCACCCGTGCCTGTTAACATTTCGCTTTCGACCAGCTGATAAAACGCTTCCTCTGGGTAATTGTTAGGAAAAGAAACAGGCTGTGATGAATCAGGTAAATCAGCTGTTGTGATGCCGGAGAACGGGTCGGTAGGGTTAACATTTAGTTGAAGACGTAAACCATTCTCATCTTTATACCAATCTGGAAATCCATCAAACGAATTAATAGGTCCAACTTCCATAAAAAACCTCCTCGATAGAATAAAGTGATTGCAAAAAGTTAAAATAAAAAAATTACAACAATAATGCCTAACTTTATATTTGTAGGATAAAGTTACATCGGGCGAATCCACTTCCACTTAGTTTCTAAATATTAATTAATCCACATCTATAAAGTGAAACTGTATGTAGTATATGTACAAGGGGTATGAAGATGTAGGAATGCTGACCTAACAATCTGTTCCTACTAATCTGTTTTTCAATACGTATGAATTGGACAAGTTTCGTTTTTGTCTTCTATGCCATAACGTATGTAGAGGTGGTGGGATGGAACATACTAGAATCTTACTTTTACTGTATATAGATGTATGTTTAATTATTGGTTTTTATATGTATTTACGAAGAATCAAGAAACTGATTGGGTTTCAATTAGGTACGAATATTAGCGTTGTTATGGGTGGAATGATTTCTTTATTATTCGGAGTATTACTTATACTACAATTTCCATTTCATTTTACTTTAATTACTATTTTATCCACTTCTGCTGGAATGATCGCAGGAGCATCATTTGGGAGGTTATTCGATTATCAAACATTTGTGACAGGGTTAACGAATGGAATGCTTGTAGGGCTGATGTCACCTATGATTGGTACTGTTATAGAAATGCCAAACTTGTTTATTTGGTTCATGCATGTTTTTTTTGTTTTAAGTTTAATCACAATAATAATTTCAATAAAAAGGTCGTGATGTAATCCTTGTTGCTCATCATGATGTTATTTACGTTGAATCTAATTGAATTAGGTTTTGTTTATAGGATTTTCAAAAAGAAACATTTGATTTTCGATGATCGATTTATAAAGACAATGTGCATGGCCATAACAATGGTTTCTTCATTTGTCTTTGCAATTTACCTTGAACTATTACTTCCTTCCATTGAAAGGATTTTTTATCTTCTTCCTATATTAACTGGATTATTTGTTGGATGGAAATTTAGTGCAATCATGAAGGCTCCAGCAACCTTGAACGGTATTTATAATGGCGTTATGGGAGGAATTATGGGAACAATGCTAGGAGCTGTTTTAAAGAATCCTGCACTATGTAATATCCCGATAGTGTCTGATACGCTGATTAAGACAAATATGTATTATATTGCAATTTTTACTGCATTTCTTCATGCACTCATAAGTCATTTCATCCGCTATTCGTTTAAAGTGTAAAAAAACTCTTTTCGTAAAGAGATATAAGGAGCTCCTAATGAAAATATTTGTCAGTGTGATGATAGTATTCATAGGATTTATAGCATTCTTTTTTTGGCCAAAATCAATTGATTTACCAAAGATTGGTGAAGTAGAAGAGTGGACACTGTCTGAAGTGAGTGGAAATGAAATATCCATGGAAAAAAAACCAAAGCTTGTTTCTTTCTACTATACAAACTGTCCGGATATTTGCCCTACCACAATGGTGGACATAATAAAAATGCAAGAATTAATGAATAAAAAAGGTATATCTGAAGATGAGTATATTGTCCTATCCGTTACGCTGGATCCTGAATACGATACAAATGAGAGGATTATACAGTATAAAGACTTATTTGAGATATCAAGCTCTAATTGGTTATTTTTAAGAGGAACGGAAGAAGAAACAAAGGAATTTAGTGATAACTTCAATTTTTACTATAAAAAAGATCAGAATGGATTTCTTACTCACTCAACCTCCATGTATATAGTAGATTCAAATGATCAAATTAGAGCACATCATGATATGGCAATTGGGAATAAACGGGTGAATATAGAAGAAATTGCTAATCATTTGCAGCAGCTTATAAAGTGATTAGGGGTAAGCCCGATGAAGGAGGGGGTTGATAAAATGAGAGAGGGAAATCAAATAGAGGATCAATTAAAAAGCCCTTCATCGTTTTCGTCACCGACAAGTGCAGTATCAATAGAAGAGACAAGAATTCTTTCAGAATATATTAATCAGAAGAATTTATTTAACGTGGTTAATCGGGATGAAACACGTAGGAAACCTCTTATATTAAAGCAGTTTTTTAAAATGAAACGAAATCAAGAAGTGGTAGTTACTTCTGTTTTAGAAAAAGATGTTACCGTGACAACAGAGGGAAAAGTCTCAACAATCGGAAGAGACTTTATAATGCTTACTAACCTCAAAAAAAGGATATGGATCCCTTATAATGCAATTGAAACCGCAAATATCCCTTTCGGCTTTCCTTCCTATTCAAATACCCATCAACACTTTATATATGATAACAATTTACAGCAAAAGCTCGTTCTACAATTTGGTGAAACAGTAGCTAAAAGGGAAGCTCTTATTAAACAATTCTTTGAAGAAACCCTACAAACAAACCTTAAATCGTGGAGTGGAATGTGGATAGAGGTAAAAACAGCGAATGAAGTAGTTTATGGAAAGATTATAGAAACGACGAAAAAAGAGCTATTGGTTCAGGTCTTTAAGTCAAAGAAAGTTATCGCTTTAGATGACATTCGCTTTATATCAACGATAGGGATTATTCCTTTATGGAGAAATGTTTTAAAGTCAATTTTAAAATTAAGTATTCTTTAATAATTGGAGGTTATATTATTTGGAACTAATAGGAGATAACATATTTGAGGAATTAAAACAGCTAGTTGGAGAAGAAATCCTTGTTATTACTAGGGCAGTTCAGCTTAATTTATTGGGTCAAGTATTTCGTCCCATTTTTACCGGAACTATTTCAGATGTTCAACAAGGGCATCTAACAATATCTCCAGTGATTATAAAAATGGTGAACGCTCCATTTTATAAATTCCCTTTTCCCCTAAGTATTCCACTTGAACAAATTGTATCTTACTCGACTGAAGTCCCAAGTGACTTAGTGTATCCATTAGCATAACTAAAGGAGAGGTACTTGAATGGCTAACCAGAATGAACCCAGTACGATTAATCAGATTAAAGAAGGAGCAATGGTTACTTACTTTAGAAAAAATATCGGTCGAAGAGTTTTTATTCTGACTGAATCATTTCCATTTATGTTTATCGGAAGAATTCAAAATATACTTGGAGATATTATTGAATTAGATGTACAGACAACCTCCGTACCGGCTTTAGAAGGAAAAAGGTGGAATGTGCATATTGACTCTATTGATGTGTTTTATGTTGAAACAGGGATTGGACCAAAAATCCCTCATTTAAAAGATAGTTAGAAAAGAGGGGTCTCTTGATTAGAAGTTACCATGTAGTAGCCATTCCAATTCGTATCGTCTTGAACACATTTGGCGACCATAATCCAAATGGTATGATGTACGTGTTAAAAGAAAACGAACATAAGGTAAAGGAATTAGTTAATAAAAATCAGTTTTCTCCAGTAGATCTCGTTCAGCCCCTTGTGATTAGGGCTAATGAAGGGGAAACAGTGGAAATTACATTAGAAAATAAACTACCATTTCACATAGGTATGCACTTTCAAGAAGCAGAATATGAAGTGAATCAAGCAGATGGAGCGAACGTTGGTTTAAACAAAGATAGTACGGTTGCACCCTTCGATTCAATTTTATATCGAATACAAGGTGTAAAAGAAGGAACTTATTTCTTTTCGGATTTAGGTAATCCCTCTAGTGGTCAAAATGGTTCCAATTCAAATGGTCTGTTTGGGGCGCTGTTTATAGAGAAACGCTTTTCCTGGTGGACGGATCCGGAGACAGGGAAGCCAATGGATAGTGGAGTGTATGCAGATATCCATCATCCGCTTTTACCATCTTTCCGTGAATATGCTTGGATTTTCCATGATGAGATGGAAGTAGATGATTTAACTGGGAATCGGCCAATCAATCATTTAACAAACCAGGAAGAGGAATCTTTCCATGGAGCCAATTATAGATATGAGCCGATAAATAGACGTCAACAACTTATTGCAGAAGGGGTCGTTGGTCCAAATACTGATGGAGAAGAAGTCCATCATGACTCATGGGTATTTGGAGATCCATCTACTCCAATTTTGCGAGGATATGTTGGAGACCCAGCGAAAATTCGAGTCATACACGGCGGGGCAAAAGAAACACATGTCTTTCATTATCATGTTCATCAGTGGTTAAGTGATCCACAAGATTTAAATTCTGAAATTTTTGATGCACAGGCAATTAGTCCTCAGTCACATTACACAATTGAGCCTCTTTATGGATTAGGAAGTTTGCAAGGGTCATTTGGTGATGCAATAGTTCACTGTCACCTTTATCCACATTTTGCAGCTGGAATGTGGGGATTGAACCGTGTTTTTAATACACTTCAAGATGGAAGCCAGTGCTATCCAAATGGTGTTCCTATTAAATCGCTAAAGCCACTACCTGATCGAAAAGCGCCGCCAAAGCCGACAAAAATAAAACCCGGATTCCCGAATTTTATTCCTGGTAAAGTTGGTCACAAGGCACCTCGACCGCCACTTGGTATAAAAGGTGGGCGTGGACTGACTGAATTGGAGCGTCACGCGGCTATTAACAATCCTAGACCTGGTGCAGTATTTACGGATCCTTGCCCTGAAGGTACGCCAGTGAAAGAATTTAATATCTCGTTAATCGAGTTGCCAATTATATATAACAAACAAGGTTGGCACGATCCTAAAGGGAGATTGTATGTTCTAGACGAGGATATTGAAGATATTTGTTCAGGAAAAAAAGAACCAGAGCCTCTCGTGATACATGCCCCAGCACATACTTGCTTCCATATAAACTTTACAAATAAATTACCTCACATTCTTGATGGGGATGCATTTCAACTTGTCACAAGAACATATGAAAGTGCTATGCATGTTCATTTTGTGAAGTTTGACGTTCTAGTTAATGATGGAGCGAATGTGGGTTGGAATTATGATTCCTCCATTTTACCCGGTGAAACAATGCAGTATTCCTATTATGCGGATGTAGAGTTAAAAGCATGGTTTTTCCATGATCACTTATATCCAAGTGCTCATCAGCAACATGGAGTATTTGGTTCAGGTGTTGTTCATCCCCGTTTTTCCACATTTCTTGACTCTTCATCTGGTGAGAAAGTGGTTCATGGAACGCAAATTACTTCCGTCAATCCATTAATACCAGATTATCGTGACTTTATATTGTTTGTTCATGACTTCGCTATGTTATTTGACAAAAATGGTAAGCCACTTCAACCACCAAACTTTCCAGGTTCTGAAGATGACCCAGGTCTATTTGGTGTAAATTATAAAAACGAACCGCTTCAATTTCGTTTAGGAAAGGATTGCGACCCTGCATACTCATTTAGTTCTTTCGTGAATGGTGATCCAATTACACCAATATTCAAGGCTTATGAAGGGGATTCCATTCGAATCCGTTTACTTCAAGGAGCCCAAGAAGAATCCCACAGTTTTAATGTTCATGGACTAAGTTGGCTAAAAGAGAGAGGTAGTTT
This sequence comes from Psychrobacillus mangrovi, assembly GCF_037104765.1. Taxonomy (NCBI): domain Bacteria; kingdom Bacillati; phylum Bacillota; class Bacilli; order Caryophanales; family Bacillaceae; genus Psychrobacillus; species Psychrobacillus mangrovi. The sequence continues at coordinate 80,432 of NZ_JBAWSY010000009.1, forward strand.
GAATTCAAAGTTAGAAGATCAGCAGCATATCGGAATTTCTGAATCATTTACGATAGAAACGTTTATCCCAAGAGCAGGTGATTATTTATGGGCATTCGAGACAGAAGAAGATTTATGGAATGGACTTTGGGGATTGATTCGAGCATTCGATGAAAAAGTACCAGATTTGATTCCTTTATCAGATCGTCCAGAGCCGTTAAAACGATCAAAACCTCTACCTGAATGTAATGGGAAAAAGCCTCCACAAGCGGAAGAACCAGTGATTATTTCAGAAGGGGTATCGGTTTGCAATTTTGACATTGTAGCTTTCCAATTACCTATTACTTACAATGAATTCAATGATCATGATCCACATGGAATTATTTTCGCGTTAGAGGAAGATAGAGAAGCCATATTAATGGGTATCAAAAAGCCTGAACCGCTAGTCATACGCGCAAATGTTGGAGATACAGTGGAAGTGAAATTAACAAGCATGTTGAAGGAAGAGTTATTCCCTTTTAAAGATGGAATTTATCCTTATCCTGAGGTAAAGGAACAGGCTTTTTATCCGCCTTCCTTGCGAATCTCGTTGCATCCTCAATTGATTCAGTATGACGTGAAAACTTCTGCGGGAGAAACAGTAGGGTTTAATGGAGATCAAACGGTCGGACCTGGAGAGACAAGGATGTATAGTTGGTACGTGGATTCTCAAGTAGGAGCTTGTGGTATGTGGGATATGGCGGACATTCGCAATCATAAATCACAAGGGGCATTTGGAGCCTTTATCGCAGAACCAAGAGGAACTAAGTATTTGGATCCGTATACGCAAAAGCCTGTAAAAACAGGATCGAATGTTATTTTGTGTAACCCTTTTTTACCCGATATTAGAGAATTTATCATTATTATGCACGATGGTGTAAGACTTTTAGATAAAAATGAACAGGTCATTCTCGACCCGATAGCCGGAATTGTCTTGCAACCTCCAGATGCAGTAGACGAAGTGGTAGATACGTATGATCAAGGATCGAGAGGCTTTAACTATAGAAGTGAACGATTAATTAATCGTTATAGAAAACACCCTGTTCTTCAAGATTTATTTAGTACTCATGTGTTCGGTGATCCAGCGACACCACTGTTCGAAAGCTATGCTGGGGAACCAGTAACAATAAGACTAGTTACCCCTGCAGAAAGACGAAGGTCTCATACATTTCATCTTCACGGGCACAGATTCCGCTTTGACATTAAGGATATTAATTCGAGAGTTGAATCATTCGCTGGATTCAACGTCGCAGGGGCTAAGCGGAATTTAGAACTTTTAGGCGGAGCAGGTGCATACGAGAGCTTACCAGGAGATTATATGTATCGTTCAGGAAATATTCAATGGGATCTTGAACAAGGTATGTGGGGAATAATGAGAGTGCACAGTGAGCAAAAAGATCACTTACCTCCATTAGAACAATAGATAAGCAAAAAGAGAAGAAAATTATCTTCTCTTTTTCTACATAAATACTAGCAGAAAGGTGGTGAAAAAATGGAACAAGAAAAGGATATGGATTTATTTATGCGAGTACAAGAACGAACAAATGATTTTTGTTTTCCAGAAGAATGTTGCCCCGAACGATTTCCCTCTCCACAACTTCCGTCCCCAACAGACTGTCTACAACAAGAAGCTTTTCTAAAAGTTCAGGAAGAAATTAGAAATGCAAATGAGCTGCTTATGGATCTTGCTTTAGCTGATGAACGCCCTCCAGAGGAAACATTTCAAAAAGCTTTTGATGGTTTGATTGGTTTACGAGTTGAAATTACAAATTTGCTAGGTGAAACAATCGAGGGAAACGTAAACATAGCTGGTTACGATTTTGTCGTTCTTCGAGAAGAAGAAAAAATCACCATTTTGCCTTATAGTCAAATTGAAACAATCAAGCCCTATGGTCGGTTTGCAGAGCGTTACCATGACCCTGAACTAAGTGAGATAGATCCTTGCTTCAGACGGGAATTAACATTTCACTTTGGTGAAGTCGTTTCTTCGTCTCCAGAATTGATTCATTTATTTTTCAGAATCCGTTTAAATGTCTATTTGCTTAAAATGATAGCTAAACGAATTCAAGTGAAAATAGAAAATTCACTAGTTGAAGGATTTCTTGAAGATGTAAATAAAGATACGATTGTTTTAAAAGTGGAAGAAGAAAGAAACATCCTTCCAATAGATAAGATCTTGCTTATAACAATAAAATCATAAAAAAAAAGTCAGCTCACTGAAGTATCACTTCAATAATGCTGACTTATTTTTTTGAAGAAAAAGGAATTAGAACTACTAACTTAATTGTTAGTTAGAATTTGATAGTTTGACCTTTACTATTTTATCAATAGAAAAGATCCATGTTTTACCTTTTACATGTTCTCTTTTTTCACCCTCATCAAGTTTATTTTCTTCTACTGGGGGTTTATGTGTTAACTCTTTGTCCAAATCTACTTCGGCAGTTAACTCAGCTGCTGTTTCGTCGGCAACAATCTCTACATCTTCTACCACTTGTTCCCCCTCGTCCAACGCTAAAGGCTCATCAACAAGAATTTCAACAAAATTAGATCCGACAAAGACAATCGTTCCTTTGACTATACTCCCGTTATCCAATTCAACCTCAGCTTCACGCCACAGATTCTGACTTAGGCGGAAGTTAAGCCCCCCTTGTAAACCAGCTAAGCGAATTTTAAAATCGGTACTACATAAATCTTTACGGCAACGATTGCAGTGACAGGAACAATTATGGTGGGAACATCCCTCGCACAAACTGTTTTTAGATTTTTGGCAGTTACAATCCGAAGAAAAATGCATTTCCATATCTCACATTCCTTTCCTAATTTATATAGTAGTATATGAGTTTTTAAAGGCCATCAATGGTTGGTGAACCTATGACATTTCCAATTAAAACCTAAGCAATAATCAACCAGATGACAAAAGGAGAAGTAACTAATATTGGAAAAAAATTAAGTGTCTAATTAATAAAATTAAGAAAATAGATAGAGACGATTAAATAATACTTCAAAATAATATCTTCAAGTTATACTAAGAAATTACCCGGCTAGTTGCTACTTTTTCGTTCCATTTAACATGCCTAAAAGTTATTTTGTTAGTTCTTTTTTAGTAGGAAAGGTGAATATACTTGTTTAGAAGCTTTAAGGTACAAATATTAGAGAAGGCTGCTCTTGGAGAGTGTTAAGGAAATCGCAATGCAGCCAAAAAAACATTACATATACTTTGGTTGATCAAAAGGTTTACGACAAATATGCACTCATTGCACACGCTTTTTGGGAAAAATACAGAAGAAGCCTAGAAGGTCTGTCGTGAAAGTAAAAGATGCAGGAAAGATCCCTTTCCTGACCTTTCCTTCACTTTCTCCAAATAATTGTTTCAACCATTCGAAGAAGTTGCGAAGTGACTGCTCAAACGACACGATTATTTTTTATGAATAACCTTTTTTCTCAAACAAAAATCTAGACAATGCACAATCGTATGCAGAGTTTGCCTTTTAAATTGGACGCATTAAATCAATCGTTGCTTGTTTCGCCCCTTTAAGTAATTCCACCACATCCATTCCAGTTACAGCTAGCGGAAATAATCCTACTGGCGTACCCATCAATTATTTTGCCTCCTAATAAAATTGAACAGCCACAATACACTAGCATATTGCTTACCCACTTAGTTCTCTGACCTATAGATTGTCCTAGAAGCTAGGCCCTTCGACTCAAATTCATCGCAGGAGAAAATTGTCAACTGTCTGAGAGTGTCCAAATGGGCTTTCTTCTACTGCATAAACTAGTGTGGAAGACCAGAATATATCGGAAATAATTATGATAAACGAAGGGGGTCAAATATAGTCCTATAATCTGAAAACTGTATTTACGAGCAATTCTAATGCGATAACCTTGGACAGCTTTTTTTATAACAACTTTTCTATGTTTTTTTAATTAGTTCTATTTAAGCAGATAAGAATAATATATTTAGTAGCTCGCATTTTACGAATATCAAGAAGATAGTGATTTGGAGCGTGTAAAGATATGATGTTGAGGACTTCTAAGCATTACTTGTATCACCGTATTGGCAAAAGGATAGCAGATGTAGTAGGTAGTTCCTCTCTTCTATTAATCTTCATGCCATTAATTTTTTTATTCGCTATTATACTTTTCATACTATCCGGAAAACCTATTTTTTTTGTGCAAATTCGTACTGGTTTGCACAATGTACCTTTTACAATTTGGAAGTTTCGAACGATGGAATCAAGTACATTGGAGTCCAATAGTCACCAATATAACTGGCAAGGGGGGGTTCCTAATGACTTTTCTTTTGCAAAGCCAAGACATTTGAATGTTACAAGGGTTGGGAAAATATACCGGAAATATAGCATAGATGAAATTCCTCAATTATGGAATGTGTTAAAAGGAGATATGAGCTTGGTTGGACCTAGACCAGAAATAATCGAAATTACGAATCATTATTCCGAAGAGCAAAAGAAGCGTTTACAAGTAAGGCCTGGAATTACGGGGTACGCACAAGTTCATGGAAGATCTTCTATTACACATGGGGAAAAAATAGCGCATGATTTGTACTATGTAGAGAATTACTCATTTCTGCTAGATTTGAAAATTATTATTCAGACGGTAGTACTTGTAATTACTGGAAAGGGAGCATACTGATCATTCGTAAGAGTAGAATCTCTACAAAGTGAGTTAAATAGTAGAAAGAATTATATCAAAGAAATTTTAATAATTTGGATCGCATAATTATTACTGAAGGAGCGAAATCAATTGCTTGTAGATATTCATAATCATATTTTACCTGGACTAGATGATGGGCCAAAGTCCATTGAAGAGGCAATTTTACTAGCTACAAATGCAGTTGATAATGGAATAACACATATTATTGCTACTCCTCATCATAATAATGGAAAATATATAAACTCTTCTTCAATAGTAAAAGAGGCAGTAAACAATTTAAACAAGGAGCTTTCTAAAAAGGATATCCCGGTGGAAATCTTTTCAGGGCAAGAAGTTTATTTTTACAATAGCATTGTTGAAGATTTAGAGAATGATCTATTAACACTAGCTAATAGTGGAAAATATTTATTAATAGAACTACCTAGAAATCATTTTCCTGTTTCAACTTTTGAAACTCTTTATAAAATACTGTTGAGGGGATATACCCCAATCATTGTGCATCCGGAAAGAAATACTGTACTAAGAAAAGACAAGCAAAAAGTTTATGATTTGGTGAATAAAGGATCTCTAGTACAAATAACTGCTTCTACTTTGCTCGGTGAGCACGGTAGAAATTTGAAAAAATACACAATAGATTTAATAAAACATAATTTAGCTCACTTTATATCTTCAGATGCACATCATCATGTAAAGCGGCCTTTTTTATTGAATGATGCGTATCAATATGTACAAAAAAAGTTTACTGAAAATCAAGTAACTTATTTTAGTGAAAATGCAAAACATGTCATATTAGGTACTGAATTTCAACCAATGTTACCCATTAGCTTCCAAAAAAATACATGATTAATAAAATAGAGGCGGATGCTATCGAATTGAGTAACAAAAGGAGGGCTCGACTCTTATGGAAGAAACGATTAGTCTACAAGAATTATTCAAAATAATGAAGAAACGGCTTGTGCTCATTATCAGTACATTCGTTTTAGCAGTGACGATTACTGGGGTAGTTAGCTACTTCTTTCTAACTCCGATTTACGAAGCTTCAACTCAAATTCTAATTAATCAAAAGGAAATAGAGCAAAATCAATTTAACACTCTGGATATAGAAACGAATCTTCAACTGATCAACACATATTATGTCATTATTAAAAGCCCAGTTATTTTATCAAAAGTAGTCGATAATCTAGATTTAAGTACCACTCCAGAATTACTAAATAAAAAAATTAAAGTGAGCAGTGAACAAAACTCCCAAGTAATTAACGTGACAGTTCAAGATCCAGAAATGAAAAAAGCTGTAGATATAGCCAATATGACCGCAGAAGTGTTTCAAGAAGAAATTAGAACACTAATGAACGTCGATAATGTGAACATCTTATCACCTGCAATCAATACAAAGAATATAAATCCTGTTTTCCCCAATCCAATTCTCAATATGGCAATTGCAGCTATTATTGGATTAATGCTAGGAGTCGGAATTACATTCCTAATTGAATATTTAGATACCACAGTAAAAACAGAGCAGGATGTTGATGAATTATTAGAGTTACCAATTCTTGGTCTCATTAGCCCAATTCCTCTAAAAGAATCGAGAATAACTGAGGAACTGAAAATAACAAAGGAATCGAAAATAACAGAGGAACCGAAAATAACAAAGGAATCGAAAATAACAAAGGAATCGAAAATAACAAAGGAATCGGAAATAACAAAAGAATCGAAAATAAAAGAGGAATCGAAAATAACAAAGGTATCGGAAATAACAAAAGAATCGAAAATAAAAGAGGAACGCAAAAGCAGTAGAAGGTCGAGGAGATAGAAGGATGTTTAAAAAGAAAAAGCGGATACCAGCTGTACGGAAACTTGTAACAATCACTGATCCCAAATCAATCGTTTCGGAACAATTTCGAACTCTCCGTGCGAATATTAATTTCGCGATGAAGGGTAAGGAAATGGGTACACTTATATTCACTTCGGCTTCTATGGGAGAGGGCAAGTCAACGGTAGCAGCAAACGTTGCCATTTCTTTTGCACAAGAAGGTAAGAAGGTGCTTCTCGTTGATGCAGATTTGAGGAAACCGACTATCCATTACACATTTAATACATTAATATCCCCAGGGTTAACAAACCGACTTATGAGTCAATGGAAATTTGAATATATTGTTAAAAATTCTGGAATCGTAGGATTAAGTCTAATTACATGCGGACCAATACCTTCAAATCCTGCTGAACTCCTTGGCTCGACTTCAATGGACTTATTTATTGAAGAAATGAAATCAAAATATGACATTGTTATCTTCGATGCTCCTCCAGTCCTATCGGTTGCAGATGCACAAATTCTATCCAATAAATGTGATGGCACTATTCTTGTCATTAGCTCAGGGGCAACGGATAAAGGTAATGTTGTAAAAGCTAAGGAAGCACTTCAAGCCTCGAATGCAAATATTATTGGGACTATTCTTAATAACTTTAAGCTTGAAAAGAGTCATTACTATTACGAGTATTATGGACATACAGAATGATTAAGACCTTAATAGTATTGTTTTATGATTCCAAAATTTATCCGAAAAGTGTTCAAAATTACCTTGGAAGCTAAAAGAAAAAGAAGGAGAACTATATATTGAAGATCAAAAATCTATTCTCCTTTTGTATTGTATTTAACTGTCTAATATTTTTTTTTCTAACTTCATTTATCTATATATATAGCATGAGTTTAGGATATGAAGGGCTTGCAATCCCATTATTCAAGGGAGGAGACGATAGATTTTATTATGAACAAGCATTAAATATTGCATATGGTCGTCCTGCTGACCTAACCTCTATCCATGCAGTAGTTCTTGGGGGGATATTAAATCTATTTCAAACAGATGATGTATTTGTGCTTAGGGCCTTTAACTTTATTGGTAATATACTAATTTTATTTGTAGGATTAAAGAGTCTTTTTCTATTACAGATGGCTAATAGAAATCTAACTGCTGGAATAATTTTCGTGGCAATTCTTTCTTATTATCCAAGTTACTTGATGAATTCTAATGGATCCATTATACGAGATTGTTGGATCATTTTTTACTATTTGTTATCAATCTTAATGTTGTTAAAGATATTACAATCAAGAGAGTTTTACCTGAAAGTTATAAATACTATAATTTTGTTACTTTCTTTATTGTTGCTAGTTGGATATCGTGAATATGCTTTACTAAGCTTTTTGGCTAGTGCAGTCATTTACTTTCTTCTATTTGAAAGAAAACAACCTTTGAAAAATGGTAAGAAAATATTTGTTTATGTTTTTTTTGTTTTTACTATTATGTATACATTCTTAAAATCATTTAAGTTCCCAATTATTAACTTGTCAATAGAAGATATCCTCGAATATCGCGCTGTTAATATAGAATTGTATGCAGGTGGGAGCCAAATGTATATATCATTGGATCAAACAAATGTTTTTTTGTTTTACACAAACTATCTTTATAGTATTTTTAGTAACGCGTTAGGACCTTTTCCATGGCAGTTCACGGGTATCAGCTCAATGATTCTATTTTTTACAGAGTCTCTTCTTCTTTTTTTTATTTCCTATAAAATTTATAAATTACGATGGATGCTAAGTAAATATGATTATTTTCTGATAATTAATAGTGTTATATGGTTTATGTTAATTGGCATATTTAATGATAATATCGGAGCAGCCGCTCGATTGCGAATAGTGGGTTGGTTTCCGTTAGTACTCGTTTTTTCAAAAGTATATGGTGAACATATTGTTAGTAAGAAATCGTTTAGAGAGATAAAAAGAATAACTCGTCAAAATCTTAATTGAATGTATACCATTTAGTATAAGAGGTAAGTGGGCTTCTTAGCTCATTACACCTTTTAACCATTAAGTGAAAGTAACTTATCAGATGCCCAAAGATTTATAGATATAACAATTGGATGAGACAAGGGAAAGTCTAGAGTATTTCCAAAAGTACAAGCAAATATAGTAGAGACAATCATAAATCAAAAATTACCGAGAAGAATCTACTAATAGTTACTGAAGGAGAGAGGGTAATTGCTTGTTGAAATTCAAAATCAGATTTTACCTGGATTAGAGGAACAGACATTATTTCTAGCTAAAGATGCAACTGCAAATAGAATAACGCATAATACTGCAATTTTAAATCATTTAGATGGAAAAAACATCAATATTACTTCTGTGATTAATGGCAAAGTAGAAGATATGAACATTCAATTTCAGCAACGTTCTAGTCCGATTAAGTTTTTACCTGGAATGGAAGTGCGTTTGTATGTAACTATGTTGGATTATCTTTTATTAGCATTTACAAAAAGCGGATTAAAACAAAAATATAAGTATTTAGAAAGAAAATTTAGTCCTAAGTTGACGAAAATTCATCTATTTAAAATATTAGGAATCTCGTAATAGTATGGCAAGGCTACTAGGTTGGAAGAAAAAAATATTGTCTAATAAATTTATTAAGAGTCTGTCTGTATTAATGATGGGTTCTGCGTTTTCGAATGTACTTATTGTAATAACAACACCAATACTTACTCGATTATATACACCAGAAGAGTTTGGACATTTGTCTGTTTTTCTTTCTGTATTGTTTACGCTATCCATTATTGCATCTCTCCGTTTGGAGACGGCAATCCCATTACCAAAAAAAGACAAAGATGCACATCAATTAGCGATTCTTTCAATAGCAGTTGTAGTGATTATTAGTACATTAACATTCATCGTTACGTTATTAATCCCTTTTCAGGAAAAATATATTTTTTTAGTTTCGTTTAGTTTATTTGGCATTGGTTTATATCAAGTTTTTAATGCATGGGCTATTCGAGTGGAATCTTTTGGAGTGATATCTAAAGCGAAAATTGCGATGAATGGTGGTCAACTTTCAGTTCAACTCTTATTGGGGGTATTTCAATTTGGCCTAATTGGGTTATTAGTTGGAGAAGTAGTGGGAAGAATCGCTGGATCCATTTCCTATATGAAACAATTTAAAATCCATTTCCCTACTCGACAAGTAGTTAATTTGCCTTTAATGAAACAAGTAACGAGCAGATATAAGTCGTTTCCTTTGTTGTCAAACTGGGCCGCTTTAATCAATAGCTTTGGAAGTCAATTACCAACATTTTTTTTAGCATTTCATTTTGATCCCACGACAGCAGGTCTCGTTTTTCTCGCACAACGGATAGGAAATATTCCAGAAGGATTAATTGGATTTTCTGCATCTCAAGTTTATATTTCTCAGGCTGCGATTTACGCGAGGACTTCTATAAAGGAAATCGAATCGTTCTTTTGGGAGATTGTGAAGAAAATGCTAATCATGGGTGCCTTTGCAATGATTGCCGCTAGCATTACGATTCCATTTGTTATTGAACTTGTATTCGGAGAAGTTTGGAAAGATTCAGGTGTGTATTTACAGATTCTTGCGATTTTGTATTTAATGAAAATTATCATTAATCCAATTAGTGGTAATTTTATTATTTTCGAAGCATTAACATTTCAAATTATAAGTGAATGTATTCGACTTCTCTTTATTGGAGGGTCCATTTTGATAGCTTATTTTTATTTTTCTTCTCCCTATGCTGCAATGATTTGCATTACACTCATAAGCTCTTTAGGTTACTTTATTCATGGTTTTTTTGCATGGTTTGTAATGAAAAGAAGGTTAGCAAATATATGATTACAACAAAGATTGCAATTCTATTATTTTTACTCTTTAGAGTTAGTTCATTTATAATGACGAATGTTTTTAGTGTGCACATGGATTCTATGTACTTTTGACTAATTTTAAGTATCCACGTATACATTGAAAACGATTGGTTAGGTTTTCTATTGATTTGATTATCTTTAAGTAAATCTTTAACTAGCCTTGATGGAAATAAAACATTAGCTTAATCTCGTATTATTTTCCTAAATTATCAGGCTAGCATTTAACTGTATTATGTATATATCATTCATTAACAACATTTTGGTTACTTTTTTAGCAGGTTTCCATAAGAGAAAATGAGGGATAATTGATGAAAATAGTTCAGCTAATCACACATATGAATGAAATTGGCGGGGCCCAAGTGCATGTACGGGATTTGTCCAAACAACTAGCTCTGGAAGGGCATTCCGTGACGATTATTTATGGTGGAAATGAAATAGTCGCGAATGATTTAATAGTAGATACTATTACTTATAATCATAGCAAATTTTTAATCCGAAAAATTAATGTAGTAAAAGACTTCCTTGCTTTTTTAGAAATTAGGAAAAAATTAAAGCTTACAAAACCAAATCTTGTAGCAATTCACTCTTCTAAAGCTGGGATTATCGGTAGAATTGCCTGCTGGTCACTTCGAATTCCTTCTGTATTTACAGCACATGGCTGGTCATTCACTGAAGGAGTGGAGAAAAAACAGCAACATTTTTATAGAACCGTCGAGAAATGGGTAGGGAAAATTTCCACCAAAGTAATCACGGTATGTGATCATGATCGAAACTTAGCACTTCGTAATCAAGTGCTTCCATCCGAAAAAATAATTACTGTTCACAATGGGGTAATGGATTTAAAAAATACACCATCAGAAAAAGGGAACAGAGAAGTCATGAAAATTTTGATGGTTGCTCGTTTTGAAAAACCAAAACAACAATTAGAGCTTTTAGAGGCACTCTTGCAAATTAAAAATCTAAAATGGCAAATGATTTTTGTGGGAGATGGGAGTTTAAAAAGAGCATCTGCACAATTTGTTCAAGAAAACTATTTAGGTAATAAAGTCACTTTTCTTGGGAGTCATTCGAATGTTTCTGATCTATTAAGTGATGCGGATCTTTTCGTGCTTACTTCTGCTTGGGAAGGACTACCATTAAGCATTTTAGAAGCAATGGTACACGGTCTTCCCATTATTGCATCCAATGTTGGAGGAGTAAAAGAAGCCGTCAGAGATACAGAAAATGGGTTTTTAATTCGTAATAACTTATCTGAACTTCTTTCCATATTAATAGAAAATGAATTACTTCGAAAAAATATGGGAGAAAAGAGTAGAGAAATATATGAAGCAAGTTTTACTTTTGAAAAAATGTATGAAAAGACAATTTCTACATATCTTAATCTACTTAAATTGGGGGAGAATGGTTGAAGGTATTAGTAACAGGAGCGGCGGGGTTTATTGGTTCTTATGTTGTAAGAGCACTATTACTAGAAAATTATTCAGTAATTGCTTTAGATAACTTATCTACAGGCAACGAAGGTAATTTGGTTGAAAATGTTCCATTTTACAAGATGGATATTACAAGTAGTGAGTTAGAAGCGGTTTTTCGAATTGAAAGTCCAGAATATGTTATTCATTTAGCTGCTCAATCATCTGTATTAAATTCGATGGTTAATCCGATGGAAGACTGCCATGCAAATTTGGTTGGGACTCTTAATATTCTTCGATTATGTAAACAGTTTGAAGTGAAAAAATGTATTTTCGCATCTACCGCAGCAGTCTATGGTAATCCAAGTATACTACCAGTTAAAGAGGAGAGTAAGCTTGCTACGCTTTCTTTTTATGCATTATCAAAGCTTTCAGCAGAAAAATATGTTCAGTTATATGAAAATTTATTTGGTTTAAAAAGCTGTATATTACGTTTCTCAAATGTGTATGGACCTATGCAAGCAAGTGGAGTAGTAACGAGTATTCTCAATCGTCTTTTAGAGGGGGAAGATCCTGTTATTTTTGATGGCAATCAAACACGAGATTTTATTTATGTGAAAGATGTTGCAGTAGCTTGTATACAATCATTAATGTCTGATAAAACAGGTGTTTTTAATATTAGCTCTTCTACAGAAATATCCATTCAAGAAGTGTATGAAGAATTATCGGAACTTACTGGAGTTCAGACGCAACCAATTTATGAATCGTTACGAGATGGAGAGATAGAAAGAAGCGTCCTTTCGAATGAAAAAGCGAAAATTAATCTTGCATGGAGGCCAACATATAGTTTTGTGGAAGGACTAAAAGAAACTATTCAATATTACTCTTTTTTTAAAAAACCTAACTAGAACGGATGATTATTTGGAGCTCATTCTTATTAAATCGTATAAACATTTGAGTGTTTATGAGAAAGAATGGTCGGCTATTTTAGAAGCAAATCAAAATACGAACCCATTTATAGAATATGAATTTGTTTATAATTGGTGGCAGTTTTTAGGTGAAAATGAAGAAGTAGAAATATATGCAGTAAAAGAGCATAACCGTATAATAGCATTTTTCCCGTTTCAATTGGAAAAAACTTGGTTTGGTTATATTCTTCATTTTCTAGCTCTAGGTGATGCTAATTATATGGATATTATTGCAAGAAAAAGAGACGTTGATCGGGTCATTATGTATGTTTTTGATGCAATAATTAAAAAGAAGAAGAGTGTAGTATTTTATTTACATGGGTTATTAGAAAGCGTAGATACACCATTTCAACTATCCAATTATTTGAAAGGTAGAAATATGAAAGAGCAATATTATCGAATTGTAACGCCTTATATTGATTTACAAAAACTTTCCTATGAAGAATATATGAAATCGCGTCAAAAGTTGCATGGTTTAGATAGAAGGGAAAAAAGATTACGTTTACTTGGAGAAGTTCGTCTGCAAATCTCTCCCGCAATACAGATGAACCAAATATTTAAAGTGCATCAAAAAAGATGGGAAAAGAAGAATGATACAAGCGGATTTTCAAGTGATAGAAAAAAAGCTTTCTTTCAATATTTAGCAGAACAGAATCATGGGAAATTGGGTGTTCGACTTACAACATTAACATTGGAAAATAAAATTATTTCTTTTACGTATGGTTTTTCTTGCCGTGGAAGATATTTGGGATATGTATTAGGACATGATTCCGACTTTGATGTTTATGGCCCTGGTAGGATTCTAGTTAAAGAGAAGATTAAAAGAAATATAGATGATGGATTTCATAAATTAGATATGAGCATAGGATATGAACCTTATAAATTTGAGTGGAATACTGATCTTGATTACACAAGAAAAACAATTTTTTCTACAAATACTTTTAGAGCTAAAACCTATCGAAATTTTTTATTTGCAAAAGAAACGATTATTTCTAAGCTAAGAAAATATTATTCGCTTGTGATTTTCAGAAGAAATTATATTGGTAAATTGAAGTATTATATCCGAAATAAGCAAAAATTTAATTTTAGAAAAATTATTTGGAAAAAAAAGTTACTGCCTTACCTATATGAGCGAAAACAATATATTATTGCTAAACTAGATGTAAATGAAATAAATATGAAAAGTCACTTTGAAAAAGTAACAACTGAAACAGCTCTTAATATGAAGAATAATCGAAAAGAAATATTGCAAAAAATTTATAACGGATATACTGGTTACTACTCTACAGATCCGAATAAAGCATTTTGGGTCAATGAAAATGTAATACGTATAGATGATATTGATGTGGTATCAAACCTCAAGAAAAGAAGCGTTTATATTAGGGACTGGGAGAATGAACACTTAGAGAAAATCATTTTATTTGTCCAAGCAAACTACCGTCCTAAACATATATTTGTGCATGTAAACAAGCGTGATAAAAAAAGTGTTAAAACAATGAAAAAATTTGGATTTAAATTAACAGAGAGGATCACTTATTCAAGAATATTTGGAATTAAAAAAGTAATAAAAGAAGAAGTAATATAAAAGAGAAGGTGCCTATATTATACTTTTAGAAAGAAAGTTTCTAAATATTAAAATGAATACTTATTATTTTTTGAAAGAGCCAATTTTAAATGAACAATTAATGGATATTGGAGGTTTCACTCATTCATTAGTCCACAATAAAAACCTACAGCAATTCGAAACGGTTCATATTGATTTAACGAAGAGTGAAGAAGAATTGCTTCAGAAATTACATCGAACGAATAGAAAACAAATTAATAAAGCTTCCCGACATAACTTTCATATATTAGTGATTGATAAACCAACGATTGCTGATATTCGTGCTTTTCAGAAGTTTTATAATCATTTTGCAAAATTTACAAACACGTACTCTTGTAATTCCTTTCATGTAAATACGATGAGTAAGTTAAAAGACAAGAATGCTCTTGTTATTACTCAGCTTTTAAATGAAGAAAATGAAATCTTATGTTACCGAGTATATATTTCAGATGGCGACACGGTATTTTCTCTATATTCGGCTTCGCATTTTCGATTGAAGGAAAAAAAGGAAGAGAAAAGACTATTAAGTTTGGCTAGTCGATATTTACTTTGGCGTAATATTTTATATTTCAAAGATTTAAATCTTACAATTTACGATATGGGTGGACTTACAGCGAATGAAAACATTCGTAGCTTTAAGATGGAATTTGGTGGGGAAATCACCCCAGTATACTCTGGTTATGAAGCAAATTCATTAGTAGGTAAGCTGGTCTTATGGGTAAGAACGATTAAGATGAGGAAAGGATGAAGTACTGGGAGCACTTGTTATTTCACTCGACTTTGAATTAAACTGGGGCGTACATGATGTATTTACTCTTGAGGAATATGGTGAAAATATACTTGGGGCTAGACAGGCTATCCCTCGGATTCTACAGCTTTTTTTAAAGTATGATATTCATGCAACTTGGGCTATCGTGGGTATGTTATATTGCAAAAACAAAAAGGAACTGTTAGAAAGGTTAGAGCAGCTAAATATTACCTATGTAAATGAATCATTTTCTCCTAAAAATAATCTCGCAAACGTAGGAGAAAATGAAACTCATGATCCCTATCATTTTGGTACATCTTTAATTGATATTATTAAAACAATCCCCAATCAAGAAATCGGCACTCATACATTTTCCCATTATTATTGTTTAGAAGAAGGTCAACATATTGAACAATTTGAGGCTGACCTGAAAGAGGTTGTTAGCCTTAATGAAAACACTTCATCCTTAGTTTTTCCACGAAATCAAACGAATATGGAATATTTAAACATGAGTAAAAAATATGGAATTACAGCTTTTAGAGGTAATGAGGATAGTTGGATTTATGCACCTTATACTAGTAAAACAAATTCGAAAACTAAACGTTTGCTTCGATTAGCTGATGCATATGTGAATTTGACAGGGCATCATACGTATTCAGTTGCAAATATACAAACAGACCCTCTGATAAATATAAAATCTAGTAGGTTTTTAAGGCCATTCAGTAAACGATTAAAAGTTGTAGAGGAATTACGTTTGCGGCGTATCAAAAATGGATTGACAAAAGCAGCCAAGTCTAATGAGTTATATCATTTATGGTGGCACCCACATAACTTTGGAAAGAATATAGAAGAAAATCTGCAACTTTTAGAAGAAATTTTAAAACATGTAGATCTTTTAAGAGAGAAGTATAATTTTCAGAGTATGCATATGCGAGATATTGTGGACGTTATGAACATTAATTCATAAAAAACGAAGGGAATCATCTCCCTTCGTTTTTCATTTCACTCCACATTTTCTTTTCAATTGTACAATCTCTGCATCCTCATTTGGTTTGCCTATAACTAAATCTTTAAGTATCTGAGATCCAAGCATACTATAAACTGTTCCATTTCCACCGTAACCTAACAAGTAATAGTGTTTATCCTTCGTAGGATGTTCCCCAATGAAAGGAAGATTATCGATGGATTCTCCAAAGCTTGCTGCATATGCAAAGTCAATTTCAATATTATATTGAGGAAACAGCTCCTCGGCCTTTTCCAATAAATTCTCCGCACGTTGTTGAATTAATTCTTGTGAATGGGGGGCATCTGGTTGATCTTCATCTAGGCCACCGACAATTAATCTATTATCTATCGTTGAGCGTACATATAAGTAAGGTCGTTTTGTTTCCCAAATAAGTGCCTGTTTGTACCAATCATCGAAGTTGTTGATTGGATTACTAACAAATACATAGGAACGATTTATGTCAGCGCCAATGCGCTTTCCAATAGGAACCGTTTCATATCCAGTAGTGAAAACTATATTTTTCGCTAAAAATGATTGTCCTGAAGTTCTTATTTCTAGCTGATCATCTATTTCAAAGACATCTTCTACTTCTATATATGGAAATAAATGCACTCCCATTTCCTCTAATCTTTGTAGTAAACCTTGGACAAATTTTAATGGGTTTATTTCAGCATCTTCAAACGTTATTAATGCGCCAGGTTTAGAAAAAGTTAATTTCTCGCGCATTTCATTAGGTCCAAAATAATCACTTGGAAAACCATATTTCTGTAAAGTTGTATATTCAGCTTTTATTTTTTCTACATCATTTTCATCACTTGCGTAACAAATACTAGGTCTACGTATAAAATCACAATCTATATGTAATTCATTAACTATTTTTTCAAGTTCAGATAATGCTTGATAACAGAGCTTATAAAATTGAACTGCATCCTCTTCGCCAATTTGTTCAATAAGTTCATGGAGCATTATATCATTTGAATATTGAAGTAGGCCTGTGTTTGCACTAGTACTTCCAGTTCCAAATTTTCTTTTGTCTAGTATAGCAACTGAAAGCCCGGATTCTACCATTGCTAAAGCTGTTAAACAACCAGACATTCCTCCACCAACAATGACCACATCATAAAGTTCAAGTTTGTCAAAATTAGCGCTTGGTTCAAATAGTTCTGTTGTAGAAGGCCAATAAAGTGATCCATTATGTATTTTCATGTGAGAACCTCCAAATATTCATATCCACTCTAATACCCAAACTTTCTTAGATCTAAACATAAACATGTTATACTTAAACTAATCTACTATAAAGGGTGTTTGACATGACAGAAGATAAACCACATGTATTAGTTATAGATGGAATGGCATTGTTGTTTCGATCTTTTTTTGCAACGGCGATGTCCGGTAATTTTTTTAAAAATTCAAAAGGAATTCCTACAAATGCAGTCCAGGGCTTTGCAAGGCATGTATTAGCTGCACAAAATTTAATGCAACCAACTCATCTGGCTATTTGCTGGGATAAAGGAATGAATACTTTTCGCAATGAGCTATATGATGGGTATAAAGCTAATCGTCCAAAACCAGCAGAAGAATTAATACCACAATTTGATATGGCACAAGATCTTTCCGCACATTTGGGATGGATGAACTTTGGGGTAGTTGGGATGGAAGCAGACGATACGATTGCTTCTGTTACACATAAATGGCAGGATGATGCTAGATTTACGATTGTGAGTGGAGATAAGGATTTACTTCAGCTTCTTCACCCCTCTACGGAAATTGCGTTTACAAAAAAGGGTTTTACTATTTATGATGTTTACAGTGAAGCTCGCTTTTTAGAAGAATACGGTATCTCTCCGCTTCTTTTTCCAGATGTAAAAGCATTCATGGGAGATTCTAGCGATGGTTATGCTGGAGTAAAGGGGATTGGACCAAAAACGGCATTACAATTGGTTCAAACATATGGGACAGTAGATAAAATTCTTGAGTCTCTTCATTTATTAAAAGCAGGTCACCGAACTAAAATAGAAACAGATTTACAAATGCTTCAACTATCTAAAGAACTAGCAACGATTCGTCGCGACGTCCCAATAGAAGCAGAATTAGATCAACTAATTGTACAAACTATTTCAGACTCAAAATTCGATTATTTATATGATAACGGGTATACGATTTTAGCAAGACAACTCCAAAATCAAATCTAGGATTTTGGAGTTACTTGTACAAATGTTAAAATAGGAGCTTCATCCGAATAACGTATTTTGCGAATTTGACTTGCTCTATTACGCCCTCCATTATCATGGATGATTAAAAATAGTTCATCATCAATTAGTTCGTACCCTATAAGAGGTACCCAGTGATAAGCAAATGTAAATTTTCTTTTCAAATGGAATGAAAAGTATTTATCAAATTTTAATGCAACAGGACGTCCCTTTTTTAATTCTTCTAAAGCAGTTCGAAGTGTACACTTGTCTACTTTCCAGTCAGGTCCAAGTATTTTACGTAAATTGCGAACAAAACGATGAGTAAATAATCCAATACGAGTACCACCCAATTTTTCATAAAGTTCGTTCGGTTGATAGGGACATGCATTTGGAAATAGGTAGTTTAATAGAACATAAGCTGTGACTGGTCCACAAGCGGACGCTTGATAATTGGTTCGTATGGAAGAGTCATATTGGGAATGACCTCGAACAGGCAATTGTATTTTCATATGAAACCTCCGGATAACGAAATGGATTAGAAGTTCTTCCTTTAAATAGGAAGAGTCAGATAAGTATTTATAAACGTTATGAATAAAATAAATCTTCCAAAAGTGGTTTCTTTATCTACAGTTGAAATATATAAGGAATTGTATATAAGGCAAGGACCACCACGAAGACTCCTGTGGGAACAGCTTGAGCAGAAGACCCCGCAGGTTGAGAGGAAGGCAATCTAAGTTCCCCGCATCCTGCGGCAACGATTGCATGACCAACATCCTGTTGGCCTAGGAGGCTGAAGCCAAGCCCACGGAAAGCGAAGTGGTGGTCCTTGCCGAATTTAATATACATCTCTAAGCATCCAAAATTGAGTTTGTCTACAGTCTGAGTTCTTCCTTAAAATAGGAAGAGCTTTTTTATTTACTTTAATCATCCCTAGGTCTATTTGCAACAAAAATAGTATATAAAAAAAGTATTGTTTAAATAATTCGACTATTTTATAATAAAACCGACTGAGTAGTTTATTTACATTTAAAGGGGGTAAAGGTATGATTCGACTTTTAAAGACAGAGGATTTTGAGAGTGCTGCTAATATTGCCGCACTTGCATATCCAGGTATGCATATACAAACGCCAGAAAGTAAACAGGCATTTATTGATCGTTTAAAAAAAGAAGATGAGGAACAAAATGGTATTCAGTATTTTGGCTATTTTAACGAGGATGAAGAACTCATTGGTATTTATCGCTTAAATGAATTTGATTGCAATTTAAACGGTAGGTTTCAACGTATTTTTGGAATAGGAATGGTTGCTGTTCATCTTCTTCATAAAAAAGAAAAAATTGCTTTTAAGTTGCTTTCTCATTTTCATGAATATGCTAGGCAGGAAAATGTATCGCTCGTTTCTCTTTATCCCTTTAATCCAAGTTTTTATCGTAATATGGGCTATGGGTACGGACCTATGAAGTATGAGTTCAAAATAAAACCGAGTGCACTTGTTAGTAACGGGGAAAAAGGATTAGTACAGTTTTTATCCTCAAACGATGAAGAAGCAATCGTATCATTATACAATGACTACGCTCAACAACATCACGGGATGATTAAAAGAACATGGAATGAGCGGCTGAGAATTAAAAATGCAGTAACCAATTACGTAGGTGTAAAAGAAAATGAGCAACTTATCGGTGCATTAGCGTTCACATTGGAACCTGTAAAAGATAGTCACTTTTTACATCAACAATTAATTGTACATGAATGGATTTGGTCAAAGCCAAGTGCCTATAAGCAAATAGCTGCTTGGCTGCAATCACAACAAGATCAAGTGGATCGTATTATTTTTCGAACGAATGATCAATCCTTTTTGTTTGCACTTACCAATCCATTAAATGATTCCAATCATCTAATACCTAGTGCAAACCATGAAGTAGCAACAACTGGAGCAGGATTGATGTATCGCGTTTGTAATGTTATTTCCTTTGTGCATACGACAAATTTTCATAATCTTAAAAGACCAGAGGAGTTTACTAGAATATTAATAAAAATAGAGGACACATTTCTAAACGAACAGAATGGTTTATTTGAAGTCGTTTTTAATGGTGATTTTTGGAATGCGACAAAGCTAGAGACTTCTAAAGAAAATGCAAACATTTCCATTGGTATTCATGATTTAAGCTCTTGGTGGATGGGATGTGTTTCTATAGAAGCGCTTCATAAATATGGAGAAGTTACTTTATTTAATGTAGAGGCAAAAATACTAGACGAGTGGTTTTCTCCAAGTATTACCCCGATTTGCTTTACATCGTTTTAAAAGGGATGTGTTCATTTGACGCCAAAAGTATCAGAAGAGTATAAGGAAGAAAAGAAAAAAGAAATAATACAGGCTGCAGCAACTGTTTTTGGTTCAAATGGTTTTTATTCCACGACGATGGATGATTTAGTTAAAGCTTCGGGGATTAGTAAAGGAGCAATCTATCATTACTTTAAAAGTAAGGAAGAAGTATATGAGCATATGCTTCAGCAGCAAGTGGAACAGACTATTCAAGTGTTGACAGATAAATTCTCACATGTTCATTCCTCGATAGAAAAGATTGCTGTCTTATTCGATCTATATACGTCTAACGAGTGGTTGAAGGAACCAAAATTAAATAGTGTAAGAAACCAATTGGAGCATTGGATTGCAGGAAGTAGAGAAGAAGAACGAGCGAAATTTGAAAGACATAGTAAAATTTTTCATGATCTTATCAATTCTATTTTAGAAGAAGGTCGAGATAGCGGAGAAGTTTCAAGAAAACTCAATACATCACACGCTGCAAAATTATTTTGGAGTATGATCGATGGAATGCTTTTACATGCATCTGTCTTACCTTCCTTTTCATATTTGCAAATCGTGAAGACGGCAAAAGAGATGTATATATCATTTCTACAAAAGGGGAACTTAGGATGATTACGTTTAAAACAATGGAAAGTTTATCTTTTAAGGTAGCACATGAACTTTTTATAAATGGATTTGAAGGTTATTTTATTCCCATGAAGATGTCACTTGATGCTTTTGTGGCCCGTATGGGAAATGAAGGCCTTTCTCCAGAACTATCAATTGTAATGTACGATGAAGATTATCCAATCGGTTTTGTATTACAAGGTGTAAGGGAAGTAGAAGGTCAAAAAATAGCATGGAATGGGGGCACAGGAATCATTCCTGCTTATAGAGGGAAAAAGCATGGAACTGTTCTGATGGAAAAAGCGGTTGATCTATTAAAACAACAAAATGTTTCTATAGCTAGCTTAGAAGCGTTGTCTGTAAATAAACCGGCAATAAAATTATATGAAAATGTTGGCTATGAAGTAATCGACACATTACACTTTTTGGAGGCAGAAGGCGTGCTCCCTTATAAAGAAGATTTAGAGAATGAATTTACCATTATTCGTATTCCTGCATTTCAAACAGTTAATAGTGGAGTTTTTCCAACTCAAGTACCCTGGCAGGTTGATCCATCTATTATGCCTAAAGTAGGGGGAGAGGCTGTCATCGCAACTAAAAATAATGAAGTATTTGCCGCTTGCCTTATAAGAAAAAGACATCAATATGGATCTGAACTTGAAGGTGTCACACTATTTCAAACGGTCTTGAAAAAGGAAAATGTGGAAGGGGAGCGAGCACTCCAATTAGTATTACAGGAAGGGCTTGACTTCAAACAACCTATTAAAAGAACAACTTATAATTTGCTGGATCTGAATCAAAGAACACTTTCTTTCTTGCAGAATAATGGATTCAAAAGTACAGAGATATCACAAGTATTTATGGTTAAAATTTTAATGTAATCAAAAACAGCAACTATAATTTCTATAGTTGCTGTTTTACTTCACTTCATAAATAGAAGCAATTGTTTGGTTTGTTTCACTTAAGAGGCGATTCAAGGCAGCACGGAAACTTTTATACGTTTCAATTTCCACATGAATACTTGCATGAACAATCTCTCGAATGAATTTAGGGTTGAAGCCTACATAAATGGAACGAACACCCATAAGTCGTAGAGAACCATTTAAGCGAGATATCGAAATTGCAAGATCATTGTAGTCAAATGATACTACATCTTCTAATCTAACTCCTGTGAAATCAAAAACAACATTTTCAATGTCTCTATTTTCCCCAATATACATAAGGGTTTGTGTTTCAATATTTTCGAAACGTTCGGGAAACATATACCCAACAATTGGAATCATGATCGTTTTAGGAACAATAGATGGAATAATAGGAGTAGACATCGTTTGAATTATTTGTTCATAATAGGCTATTTTATCTTTTAGCTGTTGAATTTCTACTTCTTGTGACATACTGACACCTCTACTTTTTTCCATTATACGAATACGACTCGGATAAATCAAATTTATACTAGAAAAAGAATAGTTAAATAGAATAAATGATATTTGAATGAAGCATGTACACTTAAAAGAATAAACTAAAAAAGCCCTTAGGAGTTAGAACTCGAAAGGGCTAAATGATTATTAGTTTTGTGCATCTAAAAATTCTGTTACTTGCTCAGGAGATTTTGCATTTGCACTATGTAAGTGTGCTTTTTTCTCTCCATTTTGATAAATAAGTAAGCTTGGAATTCCCATTACTTCATATTTATCAGCAATTTCAGGAAGTTCGTCACGGTTTACTTCATACCAAGTATATTGATTGTATTTTTCTACAATTGGGTCGATGAACATTTCCATACGGCGGCAATCAGGGCACCAGCCAGCTTCGAATTTTACCAGTACTTCGTTGTCCCCAGAAATAATTTCATTAAATTGTTCTGCTGTTGTAATTTTATTCATATAAATATACCTCCGATGATTTTTTGGGGTTTTCTAAATGCAAAACGCTCTCTGCAAAAGTAACGTAGAACACTTTTCTTAAACAGTGTACACTGTTTCGGAAGTACTAGAAAGAAAACTGCTCTAAACATATCATTTTATTATTGCGAAAATTTAAAAATTGTTCTAAACTAATAGATATAGAAGTGCTTTTATTTTTTTTACCTATAAAATGAATGAGTATTCATTCAAAGCGAAGGGGAGGCTTTGTACGTGACATATCAAATCAAAAAGGCTGCTGTTTTAGGTTCAGGGGTAATGGGATCTGGAATAGCTGCTCACCTAGCCAATATTGGCATTCCTACATTATTATTAGACATCGTTCCGAATGAAGTAAATAAAGAGGAATCAGCAAAAGGATGGAATTTGGAGCATCCTATGGTTCGTAATCGTTTTGCTCAAACAGCATTACAAAAACTATTAAAGCAGAAACCGGCTCCACTTACTTCTACTAAAAGCCTACAGTTAATAACGGCTGGAAACTTAGAAGATGATCTAGAAAAATTAATAGATGTTGACTGGATCATTGAAGTAGTTGTAGAAAATTTAAATGTGAAAAAGAGCTTATATGAAAAAATAGATGCAGTACGAAAACCGGGAACAATCGTTAGTTCCAACACTTCAGGTATAAGTATTAATGCGATGGTTGAAGGACGGTCGGAGGACTTTGGAAAACATTTCTTAGGAACTCATTTCTTCAATCCCCCAAGATACCTCAAATTATTAGAAGTAATACCAGCAAAAACTACGGATTCTGAAGTAGTTGAATTTATGAAGCAATTTGGAGAAGACATTTTAGGGAAAGGAGTCGTTTTGGCAAAAGACACTCCAAACTTTATTGCAAATCGCATTGGAACATACGGATTACTTATTTCCTTACGGGAGATGCAAGAACGTGGATATTCCGTCGGAGAAGTGGATTCAGTCACTGGTCCTTTATTAGGTCGTCCAAAATCAGCTACATTCCGTACTTTGGATGTTGTTGGATTAGATACATTTGCACATGTTGCCAAAAATGTATATGACCAAACGTCTGGTGAAGAGCAAAAAGTATTTGAAATTCCAGCATTTCTTCATAAGATGCTAGAAAATAAATGGCTTGGAGCTAAATCAGGTCAAGGGTTCTTCTTGAAAAAAGATAAGGAAATATTGGAATTAAATATTGAAACACTCGAATATGAACCAGCTAAAAAGCTAAAAACTGCCTCTATTGAAATGGCTAAGCAACAAAAAGGCCTAGCTGCAAAAGTGAAGACTTTAACGTATGCAAAGGATCGTACTGGAGAACTTTTATGGAGCATTTTGAGTCCAACACTTCTTTATTCTGCTGAACTACACGGTGAGATTGCTGATGATATCGTAGCAATCGACCAAGCTATGAAATGGGGATTTGGCTGGCAGCAAGGACCATTTGAAATATGGGATGCCATTGGAGTGAAAGAGTCCGTTGTGAAAATGAAAGAGGAAGATAAAGCAATTCCTTCATTTGTACAGTCGTTATTAGATAAAGGTTTTGAATCATTCTATAAAGAAGAAGAGGGAGATCTTTACTTCTTCGATGGAAATGACTATAAAGTTGTTCCAGTTAATGAAAAAGTAATTGATTTAAAAAGATTTAAGAAAAAACATGGTGTTATTAAATCAAATTCTGGTGCAAGTTTAATAGATTTAGGAGACGGAATTGCCCTTTTGGAATTTCACTCGAAATCAAATTCAATTGGTTTAGACATAATCCAAATGATTAACTTTGCAATCGACGAAGTGGAAAAGAATTACAAGGGGCTTGTCATCGGAAACCAAGGGAAAAACTTTAGTGTTGGAGCGAACCTAGGGATGATCTTAATGGAAGCGCAGGACGATAATATTTTTGAGCTTGATTTTGTTATTCGTAGCTTCCAAGATGCCATGATGAAAATGAAATATTCTTCTAAACCAGTTGTCGCTGCTCCGTTTGGCATGACATTAGGTGGAGGAGCAGAGGCTTGTTTGCCAGCTACGCATATTCAAGCAACTACTGAAGCTTATATGGGTCTAGTAGAAGCTGGTGTTGGTTTGATCCCAGGTGGCGGTGGAAACAAAGAGCTTTATATGAAACATTTAAAAGGTCTTCCGAACGGGGTTCAAGTTGACTATCAATATGTTGCGAACAAAGTGTTTGAAACAATAGCGATGGCGAAAGTTTCCACTTCAGGAGAAGAAGCACGTGAAAATAACTTCCTAAACTTTGCTGATGGTATTAGTGTCAATCCAGATCATCAATTATATGATGCGAAACAAGCCGCACTTGCGCTTGCAGACGCTGGATACAAAGCACCTATTCGTGAAAAAGTTCCTGTTACGGGTTCGCCAGGTTATGCAACTTTACTGTTAGGTGCAGAGGGCATGTTCCTATCCGGTTATATTAGTGAGCATGATTTAAAAATAGCTAAAAAAATTGCATATGTTATTGCTGGTGGAGAAGTTCCTTATGGCACTTTAGTGGATGAGCAATATTTACTTAATTTAGAACGCGAAGCTTTCTTAAGCTTAGTTGCAGATCCAAAATCACAAGCAAGAATGCAGCACATGTTAGTGAAAGGTAAGCCATTACGCAACTAATTTTGCGTAGGTGATAAGGGAGGAATACTCATGCGTGAAGCAGTTATCGTAGCAGGTGCAAGAACACCAGTAGGAAAAGCGAAAAAAGGTTCTTTAGCAACTGTTCGTCCAGATGATTTTGGAGCTTTAGTTGTGAAGGAAACATTGAAAAGGGCTGGTGGTTATGATGGTCCAATAGATGATTTAATTTTAGGTTGTGCAATGCCTGAAGCAGAACAAGGAATGAACGTTGCAAGAAATATCGGAGCACTGGCAGGTCTTCCAGATACAACACCTGCTATTACAGTAAACCGCTTCTGTTCTTCCGGTTTACAATCCATTGCATATGCAGCAGAACGTATCATGCTAGGCCACTCAGAAGCAATTATTGCTGGAGGGGTAGAGTCAATGAGTATGGTACCAATGATGGGAAATACGATTCGTCCAAATGCTCATTTAGCAGAAACGGCACCGCAATATTATATGGGAATGGGTCACACTGCTGAGCAAGTAGCAAACAAATATGGTGTGAGTCGTGCAGATCAAGATGCTTTTGCCGTACGTTCACATGAACGTGCAGCTGCTGCAATTGCAGCAGGTAAATTCAATGATGAAATCGTTCCTGTCGAAGTAGTAAAGCATTATATTGATGAAAACAATAAAGCTCAAGTGAAAAAGTTTTTATTCGAAATGGATGAAGGCGTTAGAGAAGGTACAACGGTTGAAACACTTTCTAAATTACGTCCAGCATTTAATGTTCGTGGATCTGTAACGGCAGGAAATGCTTCTCAAACATCTGATGGGGCAGGTGCAGTTCTTGTTATGGACCGAGAAGTGGCAGAAGCTCAAGGGCTAAAACCTCTTGCGAAATTCCGTTCATTCGCAGTTGGCGGTGTTCCACCAGAAGTAATGGGAATCGGACCGATTGTAGCAGTACCAAAAGCATTAAAGTTGGCAGGACTATCTATAGAAGATATTGATGTTTGGGAGATCAATGAAGCTTTTGCTTCTCAATCACTTCAAGTAGTTCGCCATTTAGGGATCGACATTGAAAAAGTTAATGTGAATGGCGGAGCAATCGCACTTGGACATCCGCTTGGGGCTACTGGAACTATTTTAACTTTAAAAATGATGAGCGAATTAAGACGCCAAGGAAAACAGTTCGGAGTCGTTACTATGTGTATCGGCGGGGGAATGGGAGCAGCTGGAGTATTTGAGCTTTTATAAGCTATCACAAATTTCAAACAAAAGGGGAGATTTAACATGACAGAAGTTAAAGACGTAATTAAAGGCGGAAGCTTTTTAGTGGAAGATTTAGAGGCAAGCCGAGTGTTTACACCAGAGGATTTTACCGATGAACAAAAAATGATTGCTAAAACAACTGAAGAATATGTAAAAAATCAAGTGTTACCAGTTGTAGAAAATCTAGAACACCATGAATTCGAGCATTCAGTACGTCTATTAAAAGAAGCTGGAGATCTAGGGTTACTTGCTGCTGATATTCCAGAAGAATATGGCGGTTTAGGACTAGATAAGATTTCTTCTGCATTAATTGCAGAGAAACTCTCAGTTGCTGGTGGTTTTTCCATCACGCACGGAGCACATGTTGGAATTGGGACATTACCAATCGTTTTATTTGGTAATGAAGAGCAAAAGCAAAAGTATCTACCAAACTCTGCATCAGGAGACAAAATCTCTGCTTATGCATTGACTGAGCCAGGTTCAGGTTCGGATGCTTTAGGTGCAAAAACTACTGCAAAATTGAATGCAGAAGGAACTCACTATATTTTAAATGGTGAAAAACAATGGATTACGAATGCTGGTTTTGCAGATGTATTTGTTGTTTATGCGAAAATTGATGGAGATAAATTCACGGCATTTATCGTAGAAAAAACGTTCCCAGGCGTTTCAGTAGGAGCAGAAGAAAAGAAAATGGGTATTAAATCTTCTTCTACTCGTACACTTATTTTACAAGATGCAGAGGTGCCTGTAGAAAACTTACTTGGTGAAATTGGCCGTGGTCATGTAATTGCCTTCAATATTTTAAATATCGGTCGCTACAAATTAGGGGTAGGTACAATTGGTGGATCTAAACGTGCTTTAGAGCTTGCAATTTCATATACAAATCAACGTCAACAATTTAAAACACCTATTTCTTCCTTTAATTTAACAAAACAAAAGCTTGCTACAATGGCTTCTAAGTTATATGCAACAGAAAGCTTGATTTACCGAACTGTTGGTTACTTTGAAGAACGCATGGGACAATTAAGTGAGGCAGAACAAAAAGATGGAAAAGCAATTGCAGCTTCTATCGCAGAATATGCAATTGAATGCTCTATCAATAAAGTAGTTGGATCAGAAGTTCTTGATTACATCGTCGATGAAGCTGTTCAATTACATGGTGGATATGGCTTTATGCAAGAATATGAAGTAGAGCGTATTTATCGTGACTCACGTATAAACCGTATTTTCGAAGGGACGAATGAAATTAACCGATTAATCGTTCCTGGTACATTCTTGAAAAAAGCGATGAAAGGCGAGCTTCCATTACTTCAAAAAGCACAAAGTCTACAAGAAGAGCTACTGATGATGATGCCAGAAGAAGTAAGTGATGAGCCACTAGCACAAGAAAAAGTATTAGTAGCAAATGCGAAGAAAATTGGTTTACTTGCTGCAGGTCTTGCTGCACAACGCTTTGGTGCAAAACTTGAAGCAGAGCAAGAAGTATTAGTTAATATTGCGAACATTGCTAATAACCTTTTTGCAATGGAATCAGCGGTCCTTCGTACAGAAAAAGCAATTGACCGTGACGGAGCAGAAAAAGCTAGCCAAAAATTACTGTATACGCAGATCTTCTGCCAAGAAGCATTTGATGAAATTGAAAAAGCAGCAAAAGAAACATTAATTGCATCTGTTGAAGGTGATAACTTACGAATGATGATTTCTGCACTTCGTAAACTAACTCGCTATACTCCATACAATGTGATTGCTAAGAAACGCGAAGCTTCTGTTAAGTTAATTGAAGCTGAGAAATATGTTGTTTAATTAAATGAAAGAGCCAAAAAGATCGGCTTAAATCTAAAACATAAGGCAGTTGGAATTTGCTCATTCCAACTGCCTTTAAAATTTTGCTTAAATAAATCTCTAACATTAATGAAGTGGAAGTCAATAGTATTTATAACCCTTGTTATATCAATACTTCAACGATGTTCCTTTGATTAGTCCTAATTTCTTCTAAATTTATACTAAACAATGCAACTGATTCTGTTTCTAATTCCTTCAGAACATGACCATATTTATCGTAAATCATTTTGTGGAGTATTCCCTAATCGTTCAACAATTACTATTACATCCGAAACGTTGTTCAATAATATTGTACAATGTTTATGTCATAAACCATGGATTATAACAAGAGGTAGTCCAGTTTTCTTTAATAATCTTATATCAGCAAGCATATATTTTACTGTTGTCTGAAGAAGAATTTTCCAGTTTGATATGATAAAAACAAAGGAATCATCTTTAAATTTATACTCAAAAGAGAGCATGGTTTCTCTACACCATTTACGATAAATATTCTCGATATTTTTCCATTGTAGATGGAAAGCTTCACCTCGTCTTATACCTGTGTAGGGAACTGTTTGAAGGAAAGAATAGTTTGTTATATTTTCTTGATGTTTTGCAGCATCCAATATATTAAATAATTCAGATGGCTTTTTTAAAATTTCTTAGGATAAGAAGTGCTGTATTAAACTAAAAAGGTTTGGTCTAAATCCGTTGGCACAGCTAAACAAATTGGAAACATACACAATTAATTTTACAATTATCAATGTTTCAAATTGCGATTGAAAAGTCTTTTTTACATGGTACAATCTGTAGCGCGAATGGTGAAATAAGGAGGTCGCTTTATTGGATGTTGAGTAATAATCGAAATGAAAATGGTTTTGATTTTTTAAGATTATTTGCAGCTGTGTGTGTGGTAGTACAACATGCTATAGCACATTTAGAAGCTTCTTTTTTTTGGTTAGATACAGGGGAGTCTTATTGGTTTTGGGACGGCGTTCCTCTTTTCTTCATCTTGAGTGGGCTACTAGTCTATCAATCTTGCGAAAAATGTGTCTCAAGCGGCAGACCTATTTGGCAATACTTCGCCAATCGCTTACTTAGAATAGCTCCTGCAATATACGCTTATGTCTTGATAACAATTACCCTCTTGTTAGTTATTGGGATACTTTCAACAAAGGAGATTTTTTCAGTATCGTTTTTTGCTTGGTTCTTAAGCAATATTTTTTTAGTTCCTGTTTATCATCCAATTATTTATGAAGGTTTTGGGGTAGGAGTTGTAAACGGTAGTCTTTGGACTATACCTGTCGAGTTCGGTTTCTACACTTTCATTCCAGTCCTTTTCTTTTTAGAGACAAAATATGGATTTAAGAAAATGATAATTTTTGTAGTTGTTGTTTCTTTGTTTGGAGAATGTATAAAGTGGTTGTTAATTATAAACCCTTTAGAAACTTTAGCTGAGAAACTGTTCTTAGTAACTTTCATTCCACATCTACTGTATTTTGGTATTGGTATATTTTGGTTAAGAACGTGGAGAAGCGTCAAGCATTCACCTGTCTTAGCAGCTCTTGCTGCATGGTTTTATATTGTTATTAGATACGATATACTTCAAATGAAAAATTTCTTGGGACCTTTTTATGAATTTGCTTGGGCTTTACCACTTAGTTATGCTGTAATTTGGTTCGGTTATAACGCACCTATATTTTTTTTGAAAGTAACTAAATTAGGTGATTATAGTTATGGTATATATATTTGGCATATGGTGGTTATTAACACACTAATGACATTCCAGTTTACAGATAAATACCCGAATCTTCCTGGGACAATAGTACATTTCATAGTTTTATTATTTACTTTATTAATGGCTATGTTTTCTTGGTGGATAATTGAGAAACCAACCATGAAATTTAAGCCGTTCTCATCTAGGGATCAAGAGAAAAAACAGAATCGAGTATTCAGACAAGTCCGATAGCTTATTGAACACTAAGAACAACATATTGTTCATTTATCTTGTTCAACTACCATGAATATAGATTTCTTCAAGAAAAGGAAAATGACAACACTTAAAAAGACCCAGATTAATCGAGAAAAAAATGAAGAGACGTACATTAATAAGTCTATGGATTAGGATGGACTGAATTAAGGTCAGTATCAGTATTGACATTTCTTGACCATTTTCATTCTCTGTGGTGCAGTACTTTTTTGTGCTGCATGGATGGCTAACGGGTACTTAACTAAATAAAGTTTCTAACATTTCGGGTAGACTTCATATTCAGTTGTTCTCTTGTAAAATCAAGGAGTTTTATTTAGTTTTAATCTGACCACTTTTTTAACCACTTTTTATTATTTTAATAGTTATGTGAACAGTAAAAATGTAAAATCCTTTGTTTTTTAGAGATTTAAAGGTGTATTCTTTCTTAATTTATAACATTGAGTGATGAACGGCATGATGTCCGTAATTGGAACTTGCCAAGTTCATGACCAACCGTGTTTGCTCAAGCGGCTCGTGGCTCGCCAACGGAAAGCGAGCGGTGTGATTCGGAAAAACTTACTCTGCCATTCTCTTAAAGATGGTTTGTTTAGTTGGAAAACACCTTTTCTTTCGTCACACAAGAACATTGCTTTTGTGCAATAGTATTGTATATGATAAGAAGAAAAAGGTGATTTTAATGACGATTCAATTTTTTGGTTATCCTAAATGTAGTACATGCAGAAAGGCAAGTAAGTGGTTGAAAGATCATCAAGTAGAATTTATGGATAATCATATAGTGGAAAACCCACCTTCAAAAGAAATGATAAAAGAAATGTTAGAAAAGACAAATATTGATTTAAAAAAGTTCTTTAACACTAGCGGCACTAAATATCGGGAACTGCAATTGAAGGACAAGCTACCAAATATGACTGAGGAAGAACAAATTGAAACGCTTGTGTCAGATGGAATGCTTATTAAGCGACCTCTTGTATATGATGGAGAACATTTGACACTAGGTTTTAAAGAAGAAGAGTTTGAACATATTTGGAAAAGCGTATAAAGTTGCTTGTTTTTACAATAGAAATATGTGAATATTATAGAGGAATATATATTTTTGAGAGGGGTATAACATGAGCACACCTAAAGAATTAAAATACTCAGAAGAGCATGAATGGGTAAAAACAGAAGACGGTAAAGTACGCATTGGTATTACACATTTTGCACAATCAGAACTTGGTGATATCGTATTTGTCGAGCTTCCACAAGTAGGAGACGATATAAAAGCTGGAGATCCTTTCGGAAGTGTTGAATCAGTTAAAACTGTTTCTGAACTTTATGCTCCTATCAGCGGTAAAGTAGTAGAAGTAAACGCTGAATTAGAGGATAGCCCTGAATATGTAAACGAATCTCCGTATGAAAATGCATGGATGATTGTAGTTGAACCTTCTGATGTAGCGGAAGTGGATGCACTATTATCTGCAGAACAATATGAAGAGTTAATTCAAGAATAATTTGATAAGGGAAGGCGCCGGTTATTTACTGGCGCTTTTTCATATACTACGTATATATGATGTGCTGGGAGCGAAGCTAATGGCTAAGGTATTTAGTGAAAAAGTAATTCTTGTGGAAGGTAGATCAGATAAACTGAGACTTTTAACTATTCTTGAAGAAGCAGCTGAAATTGTTTGTACGAATGGTACTATTTCTAATGTAAAATTAGAAGAAATTTTAAGTCCTTTAGAAGAATTGCCCATTTATGCTTTTTTAGACTCCGATAAATCAGGAGAACAAATACGATCGATTGTAAGAAAAGTATATCCAGAAGCTATCCATCTATATACGAATCCTGTATATGGTGAAGTTGCAAATACCCCTCTTGATGTTTTGGCTTCTATCTTGCAACGTGCTAAGATTAAAGTGAAAAAAGAATTTTTAGCATAGGATGATGTTTGTGAATGAATGGTCGCGAGAGGAATGGGAGCAGGCTAAAAATGCTCCTAGTCTTTCTCTTTTATATATTTACACCCCAATGTGTGGTACATGCCTGGTAGCCTCTAAAATGATGCAGGTTATTAAGGAAATTGTAGAGTTTCCAGTTGGACAAGCAAATATTAATTACATAAAAGAATTAGCTGTGGATTATGAAATTGAAAGTGTCCCATGTCTTTTAATTGCAAAACATGGAATAGTTTATAAAAAGATATATGCTTTTCAATCTATCCCTTATCTCTTAGATGTTATAAAAAGTGTTGACGACACCGAATTATCATGATAAAATTCGATTTACTGATAACAATTGAATAGTGTCGCTCTTATTAAGAGAGGTGGAGGGAAGTGCCCGATGAAACCCAGCAACCGTCATGTAAATGAAATGGTGCCAAATCACACAAAGCGTAATTGCTTTGGAAAATGAGAGAATGGATGACTGTTATTTTGAATGATAACATACACCCCTTCTGCTCTTTTGCAGAAGGGTTTTTTTTATAGTATTGTACTGTCTATACAGGAGGGAAGATTTACGTGATTAGCTTGAAAGATATTTCGAAAAAGTTCAGTACGAAGCAAGGTACCATTGTTGCTGTTGATAATGTAAATCTTACAATTAAGCAGGGTGAGATCTTTGGAATTATTGGATATAGTGGTGCCGGAAAAAGTACGTTAATTAGATTGTTAAATGGATTGGAAAAGCCAACCTCCGGACAAATTGTTGTTAATGATAAAGAAATTACATCAATTACCGAAGATAAGCTTCGACAAGTAAGACAAAAAGTAAGTATGATATTTCAACATTTTAATCTTTTATGGTCAAGAACAGTTGCAGAAAACATAGCTTTTCCATTGGAAATCGCAGGAGTGCCAAAAGAACAAAGAGCTACTCGTGTAAAAGAGTTGATAGAGCTAGTTGGTTTAGAAGGAAGAGGGGATTATTATCCTTCTCAGCTATCTGGAGGTCAAAAGCAACGAGTAGGAATTGCTCGAGCACTAGCAAATCGTCCAGAAGTACTGCTTTGTGATGAAGCTACATCTGCACTTGACCCAGAAACAACGGATTCGATATTAGATTTATTAATTAGTATTAATGAAAGATTAGGCTTAACCATTGTATTAATAACTCATGAAATGCAAGTCATTCAAAAGATTTGTAACCGAGTAGCAGTTATGGAGAATGGTCAAGTGGTAGAGGAAGGGGACGTACTTGAAGTTTTCCAAAACCCCAAACAGCCTATTACAAAGAGATTTGTTTCGCAAGTGTCCGAAAATGCGCAGGCTCAGCAAACGATACAAAATTTAAGAGAACTTTATCCAAATGGCAAACTGATTAAGCTTGTTTTTGTAGGTGACCAAACAGAACAGCCGATTCTTTCAAGACTAATTAAACAATTCGATTTGGAAGTAAATATAGTCCAAGGAAATGTTTCGCATACGAAAAGTGGAGCATATGGAACATTGATTCTCCAAATTGACGGTGATGCATTGGCAATTGATAAAGCAATTCTTTTTATTAATGAACAAAAAGTGCACACAGAGGTGATCAACAATGATTAATACTTTATTTCCAAATGTTGATTGGCCAAAAATGTGGGAAGCGACAATGGAAACTCTTTATATGACTGCAGTTTCTACCTTATTAACATTTGTATTTGGTCTAGCACTAGGATTACTCTTGTTTTTAACAAGTCCGCACCAAGCATGGGCCAACAAACTAGCAAATTGGTTAACGGGAGCATTTGTAAATATATTTCGTTCCATACCATTTATTATTTTAATCATATTGCTAATACCATTAACAAAGTTTCTTTTAGGCACAATTCGCGGCCCTAATGCAGCATTTCCCGCTCTTGTAATTGGAGCAGCTCCATTTTACGCTCGGATGGTTTTGATTGGATTAAGAGAAATTGACAAAGGTGTACTAGAAGCAGCTAAATCAATGGGTGCTAAAACTTCTACTATTATATGGAAGGTTTTATTGCCTGAATCGATGCCAGCATTAGTCTCTGGACTAACAGTTACATGTATATCGCTAGTTGGATATACGGCAATGGCGGGTATTATTGGGGCAGGCGGCTTGGGTACGTTAGCTTTCTTAGATGGGTTTCAACGAAGTAGAGAAGATGTAACGCTTGTTGCAACCATATTAATACTCATTGTTGTATTTATTATTCAATGGATTGGCGATACGATTACAACAAAAATAGACAAAAGATAATTGGTGTTCACGAGTTTACTCGATCACATATAAAATTGGGGAATTAGAGAAGGAGAGAATTTAAATGAAAAAGTTTTTAGCAGGAGCATTATTGTCTGTTAGTGCATTAACTCTAGCAGCTTGCGGTGGAGAAGAAGAAAGCGGCAAATTAGTAGTAGGAGCATCTAACGTTCCTCATGCTGAGATTTTAGAACAAGCTAAACCATTATTAGAAGAACAAGGTATTGAACTTACAATTGAAACTTACCAAGACTATGTTTTACCAAACCAAGATTTAGATTCAGGAGACTTGGATGCTAACTTCTTCCAACACATCCCTTATTTCGAGGGACAAAAAGAAGAATTTGGATATGATTTTGTAAATGCAGGTGGAATTCACATCGAGCCAATAGGTTTATATTCTAAAAAGTATGGATCTATTGAAGAATTACCAGAAGGTGCAACAATTCTAATGAGTAACTCTGTTGCTGACCATGGTCGTGTACTAGCTATGTTAGAGGCTCAAGGTTTAATTAAATTAGCTGAAGGTATTGATAAAACAACAGCTGAAGTAACTGATATTGTAGAGAATCCAAAAAATATTGAATTTGACGCTAACTATGAAGCTGCATTATTAGTGCAACTATATGAAAATGAAGAAGGCGATGCAGTACTAATCAATTCAAACTATGCATTAGACGCTGGGCTTAACCCAATGGAAGATTCTATTGCTATTGAAGACTCTGAATCTCCATATGTAAACATCATTGCAGTTAAAGCTGGCGATGAAGATAAAAAAGAAATCAAAGCTCTAGTAGACGTTTTACACTCTAAAGAAATTCAAGATTTCATCGTTGAAGAGTGGGGCGGATCTGTAGTTCCAGTTAAATAATTTAGAACGTAGCAGGCACTATAAGTGTCTGCTTTTTTTGTGTATGGATACGAGCGATTGTGATTCCTTGGGGCGGATAAAGTTTAACTAGGGTCGGATTGCGAAGCATTAGGAGCGTATACCAACTAGCTAGGAGCGATTGTGATTCCTTGGGGCGGATAAAGTTTATTAGGGTCGGATGGCGAAGCATTGGGAGCGAATACCAACTTGTAAGGATGGATTGTAATTCGTTGGAGCCGATAAATTTTAACTAGGGTCGGATGGCGAAGCATTTGGAGCGAATACCAACTTGTTAGGATGGATTGTGATTCGTTGGAGCGGATAAAGTTTAACTAGGGTCGGATGGCGAAGCATTAGGAGCGGATACCAACTAGCTAGGAGCGATTGTGATTCTTTGGGGCGGATAAAGTTTATTAGGGGCGGATTGCGAAGCATTGGGAGCGAATACCAACTTGTTAGGATGGATTGTAATTCGTTGGAGCGGATAAAGTTTATTAGGGGCGGATTGCGAAGCATTGGGAGCGAATACCAACTTGTTAGGATGGATTGTAATTCGTTGGAGCGGATAAAGTTTATTAGGGGCGGATTGCAAACAATTAAGAGCGTATACCAACTACTTAGGTGCGATTGTGATTCCTTTGAGCGGATAAAGTTTATTAGGGTCGGATGGCAAAGAATTAGGAGCGTAAACCAACTAGCTAGGAGCGATTGTGATGCGATTGAACGGATTAAGTTTAATTAGGAACACAAACCTATTTTTAATGAGTGAAAACCAATGTAATTTGAAATAGATTCATAGATATTTTTAACTATTCATGTTATTCTGATTATGAGGTGATGAATAGTTGATTATAAAATCTTATGCTAAATCAATACATATCGAAGCAATGGAACAGCTTTTAAAACGACTCTCATTTGAACATCCATTATACCCAAAGATAGTAAAAGATATTGGTGCCATTAGAGCTGGTGATTTTGGAGAAGAGATTGTTTTTCGAGAGCTAGAAAAAATGCAATTACCGTATAAATACTATGTATTTCATAAGGTGTTCCTCTTTGCTGAAAATGGTTTTGAAATGGATATTCTAATAATCACTCCTTATGGAGCAATTATTCTAGAAGTTAAAAATATCATAGGAGAATTAGTGTTTACTGAGAATCCATCCCAGCTACTACAACAAAAAGAAACTGAATTGAATAAATACCCTTGTCCAGCCGGGCAACTGAATGAATACAAGTATCAATTATCCCAATTTCTGCTAGAGTATAATATCTCCATTCCCATTTATGGTGCCGTTGTTTTTGCCTCTCGAAATAGCATTGTTAAAGTATCAACAGACAAAGCTACCATTCTTAATAGAAATGAAGTCCGACCTTATCTTCGTAGACTACAAAATCTTAATCCCACTCTCACCATAGAGGATATTGAAAAATTAAAAGATATTCTCCTTATAAAAAATACCTCGAATACTTACTCTCCATTGATTAATCAATTTTCTATTAAAGCAGAAGACCTTAAAAAAGGTGTGGAATGTCTTAATTGTGGACTAATAGGTATGCAAAAAAGAAAACGAACATGGTATTGCGCAGCGTGCGGAAAAAGTGATCATACTGCTCACATGAAAGCTATTTCCACATACTTTTTGTTATGTAATGATTTTATTACGAATAAAGAATGTAGGGAATTTCTCCTTCTTAATAATAGACATGAGGCCAAGAGAATTCTATCAAACACTAGCTTAACTAGAGTTGGAAATAATAAATTAACACGATATACTAAATAGTAGATAAGTTTTCTGAAGAAAAAAATGTTTGACGGTGTGTTAACATGGGTATGTAAGTATAGTAAGATTTAAAAAATCGAGAGGAATGATTCATTATCAATTTAGAAGAGTTGCCCTACACAGAACAAATGGACCACGCGTTTAGAGGAGTTCACGGTTTCGGATATACCGAATTACGAAATAGTCAGGATTTAAGACTGAAGGTTGAACAACGTAGACAGCGAGATCATGAGAAAAGTGTCCAACTAGTCGCGAAAATTGATGCTCAATCTTTTCGAGGTTAAATAAAAGATGATAAAAAATCCATGGAGAAACTATTCTCCATGGATTTTTTAAGTTAAACACTATATTCATAGTGAAATCCATTCTCATTTGGGATAGCTTATTGAAAATTATCAGGGAATATTGCATTACTTAAAAGAAAGAGATAATACAGAAAAATACAAGAAAAACAATAGATTTATAATCAAAATGAGAAAGTGTTTCAAAAGATTTGCATGGCAATAGACTTTGGGTTAAGATTAGAATGATAATAAATTAGAATGGTAATCCATTCGAAGTTACTTAATGGAGGTTATTACATGTCAACTTTAGTGATTAAGGATTTACACGTTGCTATAGACGGTAAAGAGATATTAAAGGGTGTTAATTTAACAATTAATACAAACGAAATTCACGCAGTTATGGGTCCAAACGGAACTGGTAAATCTACTTTAGCATCTGCTATTATGGGTCACCCTAAATATGAAGTGACTTCAGGTTCAATTGAATTGGACGGGGAAAATGTTTTAGAAATGGAAGTAGATGAACGCGCTCAAGCTGGTTTGTTTTTAGCTATGCAATATCCAAGTGAAATTACTGGTGTAACAAACGCAGACTTCTTACGTTCAGCTATTAATTCACGCCGAGAAGAAGGCGATGAAATTTCTTTAATGAAGTTCATCCGTGAATTGGACAGCAAAATGGAATTTTTAGAAATGGATTTAGACATGGCTCAACGTTATTTAAATGAAGGATTCTCAGGTGGAGAGAAAAAACGTAATGAGATTCTTCAATTAATGATGTTAAAACCAAAATTCGCTATCTTAGATGAGATTGACTCAGGTTTAGATATCGATGCACTAAAAGTTGTTTCAAAAGGAATTAACGAAATGCGTGGAGAAGGTTTCGGAAGTCTAGTGATCACTCACTACCAACGTCTTCTTAACTACATTACTCCTGACCATGTACACGTTATGATGCAAGGTCGCGTAGTGAAATCTGGTGGTCCTGAGCTTGCACAAAAACTAGAAGCACAAGGATATGACTGGATTAAAGAAGAGTTAGGAATTGAAGACGAGACAGTTGGACAAGAAGCATAAGAAAGGGGACGAATCAGCATGACGGTTGAAACAAAATTGGCATTAACCGAGCAGGATATCCGCTCCTTTTCAGAAAGTAAACAAGAACCAAGCTGGTTGACAGACCTTCGTCTACAAGCACTTGGTGAGCTTGAATCACTTCCAATGCCAAAGCCAGATAAAACAAAAATCGATAATTGGAATTTCATTGAATTTCCTACACATACTGTAGAGAGCAGTGTTTTTACTTCTTTAGAAGAATTACCAGAAGAAGTAAAAGCACTTGTAAATGCAGAAGAACAAAAAAATATTTATATTCAACATAATAATACCCCTGCATTTGTTTCTTTATCGGAAGAACTAAAAGCAAAAGGTGTTATTTTAACAGATATTTTTACAGCAATCCGTGAAAATAGTGACCTAGTTCAAAAATATTTTATGACAGATGGCGTAAAAGTAAATGAGCATAAACTAACAGCTTTACATGCAGCACTTTTAAATGGTGGGGTATTTGTATACGTACCGAAAAATGTTGTAGTAGAAGAGCCAATCCAAGTAATTTATTTACACGACGACAATACAGCTTCACTTTTCAATCACACTTTACTAGTTGCAGATGAAAACAGTGTAGTTACGTATGTGGAAAACTATTTATCAACTGTTGAAGAAACAAACGGCTTAGCTAATATTGTTTCTGAAGTTATTGCGAAAGATAATGCAAAAGTAACTTTTGGAACTGTAGATGTACTTGCAGAAGGATTTACTACTTATGTAAACCGCCGCGGAGTAACAAACCGTGATGCAGTGCTTGAATGGGCACTTGGCATGATGAACGATAGCGATACGATTTCTGAAAATGTAACTCATTTAGTTGGGGACAATTCACAAGGTCGTGTTAAAATGGTTGTTGTAGGTCGAGGGAAACAAAAACAAAACTTTACAACAAAAGTTATTCATTGGGGAAAACATACAGATGGTCATATCCTGAAACACGGTGTAATGAAAGACGAGGCATCATCTATTTTTAATGGAATTGGGAAAATTGAATTTGGGGCTACAAAATCAAATGCAGTACAAGAATCCCGTGTACTTATGTTAAGTGAAAAAGCACGTGGAGATGCTAACCCGATTTTACTGATTGATGAAGATGATGTAACAGCAGGTCACGCAGCTTCTGTTGGCCGAGTAGACCCACTTCAGTTGTACTATTTAATGAGCCGTGGTATTTCAAAACACGAAGCAGAGCGTCTAGTTATCCATGGATTCCTTGCTCCAGTAGTAAATGAATTACCTATCGAAGGCGTAAAGAAACAGCTGACGGAGGTTATTGAAAGGAAAGTTCGCTAATGCTCAGCAAAGAGATTCGAAGCTATTTTCCAATATTAAATCAAGAAATCAATGGTCATCCACTTGTCTATTTAGATAGTGGTGCTACTTCTCAAAAGCCGGTTCAAGTAATCGATGCAATTAAAAAGTATTATGAATTTGAAAACTCTAATGTTCACCGAGGTGTTCATACATTAGGAAATCGTGCGACAGAAAGTTACGAAGGTGCACGAGAAAAGGTTCGAAAATTCATTAATGCTAAATCGACAAAAGAAATAATATTTACTCGTGGTACAACAACATCTATCAATACAGTTGCAAGAAGCTATGGCTTAGCAAATGTAAAAGAAGGCGATGAAATTGTTATCACGCATATGGAACACCATTCTAATATCATTCCGTGGCAACAACTTGCGAAAGATACAGGTGCAATATTAAAATATATCGATTTAGAAGCAGATGGAACATTATCATTAGAAAAAGTTCGTGCTACTATCACAGATAAAACGAAAATTGTATCCATTGTATACGTTTCAAACGTATTAGGTACAATGAATCCAATTAAAGAAATTACAGAAATTGCGCATGAGCATGGTGCTATAATGGTAGTGGACGGAGCTCAGGCTGCCCCACACTTAAAGCTAGATGTTCAAAATTTGGATTGTGATTTTCTTGCTTTTTCAGGTCACAAAATGTGTGGTCCAACTGGTATTGGCGTACTTTATGGTAAACAAGAATTGCTTGAAAACATGGAGCCAATCGAGTTTGGTGGAGAAATGATTGACTTTGTAGGCTTATACGAGTCTACTTGGAAAGAGCTTCCTTGGAAATTTGAAGGAGGAACACCAATCATTGCTGGTGCAATAGGTTTAGCTGCTGCGATTGATTTCCTTGAAGAAATCGGGCTAGATGAGATTGAAAAACACGAGCATGAGCTTGCTGCTTACGCCATGGATAAAATGCTAACAATAGAAGGCTTGACTATTTATGGACCAAGTGATCCGTCTAAGCGAGCTGGAATTGTAACATTCAACTTAGATGATGTGCATCCACATGATGTTGCAACCGTACTTGATATGAGCGGTATTGCTGTTCGTGCAGGTCATCATTGTGCACAACCGTTGATGAAATGGTTACAATGTACGGCTACTGCAAGAGCAAGTTTTTATCTTTATAACACAGAAGAGGATATTGACCGTTTAGTTGCTGGATTGCGCACTGCAAAGGAGTATTTTAACGATGTCTTCTAATAATTTAGATCAATTATATCGTCGAGTAATAATGGACCATTATAAAAATCCTCGTAACAAAGGAAGTATCGAGGAAGGTGCTCTAACAATTGACATGAATAACCCAACTTGTGGAGATCGCATTCATTTAACACTTCAAGTGGAAGATGGAGTTATCCAAAACGCAAAGTTTGATGGGGAAGGTTGTTCTATTTCAATGGCATCTGCTTCCATGATGACCCAAGCAGTAAAAGGGAAAAAAGTGGATGAAGCTTTAAAACTTTCCACTACTTTTTCAGAGATGATGCTAGGAAAAGACTATGATGATTCCATTGACTTGGAGGATATCGAAGCATTACATGGAGTATCTAAGTTTCCTGCACGTATTAAATGTGCAACACTTGCTTGGAAGGCTATGGAAAAAGGCGTTTCAGAAGAAAAATAATAATTGGAGAACGGAGGAAATACGATGGCAAAACAAATGCCTGAAATTGGTGATTACAAATATGGTTTCCACGATAAAGACGTATCCATTTTCCGTTCAAAACGTGGTTTAACCAAGGATATTGTAATAGAAATATCTAATATGAAAAATGAACCACAATGGATGTTAGATTATCGTTTGAAAGCGTTAGAAATCTTTTATTCTAAACCAATGCCTCAATGGGGTGGAGATTTAGGATCTTTAAACTTCGATGAAATTACTTACTATGTAAAACCATCCGAAGCAACTCAAAAATCATGGGATGAAGTACCAGAGGAAATCAAAGCAACATTTGATAAACTTGGTATTCCAGAAGCTGAACAAAAGTACCTTGCAGGTGTTTCTGCACAGTATGAATCAGAAGTTGTTTACCATAACATGAAGGAAGAGCTTGAAGACTTAGGAATCGTATTTAAGGATACTGATTCTGCTCTTCGTGAAAATGAAGACATCTTTAAAAAATATTGGGGAACTGTAATTCCTTCAACAGACAACAAATTTTCTGCACTTAACTCTGCAGTTTGGTCAGGTGGATCATTTATTTATGTACCACCAGGCGTAAAAGTGGATACACCACTTCAAGCATACTTCCGTATTAACTCTGAGAATATGGGTCAATTCGAGCGTACGCTTATCATTGTAGATGAAGGTGCTTCTGTACACTATGTAGAAGGATGTACAGCTCCTGTATATACAACAAACTCGCTTCATAGTGCAGTTGTTGAGATCATCATCAAAAAAGATGCTTATTGCCGTTACACAACAATCCAAAACTGGGCAAACAACGTTTATAACTTAGTTACGAAACGTGCAGTTTGTGAAGCTAACGCTACAATGGAATGGATTGATGGAAATATTGGTTCTAAGTTAACAATGAAATACCCAGCTGTTATCCTAAAAGGAGAAGGCGCACGTGGTTTGACTCTTTCTATTGCAATTGCTGGTAAAGGTCAACACCAAGACGCTGGTGCTAAAATGCTACACTTGGCTCCGAATACTTCTTCTACAATTGTTTCTAAATCTATTTCGAAACAAGGTGGGAAAGTAACTTACCGCGGACAAGTTCATTTTGGTCGTAAAGCAACTGGTGCTCGTTCTAACATTGAATGTGATACGTTGATTATGGATAATCAATCCACTTCAGATACAATTCCATACAATGAAATCCTGAATGATAATATCTCTCTTGAACATGAAGCAAAAGTTTCTAAAGTTTCAGAGGAGCAATTGTTCTACTTGATGAGCCGTGGGCTAAGTGAAGAAGAAGCAACAGAAATGATCGTAATGGGCTTCATCGAACCATTTACAAAAGAACTTCCAATGGAATACGCGGTTGAGATGAACCGTTTAATTAAGTTCGAAATGGAAGGTTCTATCGGTTAATACCAAAATTTTTATAAAGCAGCAAGGTTGAGTAAAATTAACCTCTGCTGCTTTTTTTATTTTAGCTCAAAGATGTAGTTAGTGATATGATAAATAGTGGGGTGAACACATGATAAAAATTGGTTTGACAGGCTGGGGAGATCATACAGATTTATATGTTTCTTCTCCGAAAGAAAAATTACAAGATTATAGTGCCCATTTTCCAGTAGTAGAACTTGATACAGCTTTTTATGCAATACCTACCAAAAGGAATGTTGAAAAGTGGATAAGGGAAACTCCTAATAACTTTCAATTTATTGTTAAGGCGTATCAAGGTATTACAGGCCATCTAAGAGGGGAATCTCCTTTTGATTCACTCGAAGAAATGTTTGCCCGTTACCGAGAATCCATTCAACCTTTTAAGGAATGTGGAAAGCTATCCATGGTATTAGTTCAATTTCCTCCTTGGTTTCAATGTAAAAAAGAAAATGTTGACTATTTATATAAAGTGAGAACAGAGTTAAAAGATTTTGAAGTTGCAATCGAATTCCGTCACCAATCGTGGTACGCACCTACGTTTAAAGAACCTACTATTCAGTTTCTACAAGATAACCATTTTCACCATACTGTCTGTGATGAGCCTCAAGTGGGGGAAGGGTGTGTCCCTTTGATCCCTGTTTCCACTTCAAACAGAGTACTTGTGAGACTGCATGGAAGAAATACATATGGCTGGATAAATCCAGGGGATAGTGAAAAATGGCGAGAGGTACGTTATTTATATGATTATAATTACGAAGAACTTTTTGACATTCAAAAGATTTGCGAGGAATTACATACTAACGCAAAAGAAGTAGTGGTATTATTTAATAATAATTCTGGTGGGCATGCAGCAAAAAATGCAAAAACCTTTCAACAGATGCTAGGAATAGAATTTGAAGGTTTGGCTCCCAAACAGTTAGATTTATTTGACGGAGGGATATAATGGAGTGGATTTTACTAGTTTTAGCTGGTCTTTTCTCTGGTATAGTTGGAGCTTTAGTAGGTTTAGGTGGCGGAGTAATTTTAGTGCCAGCTGTATTAT
Organism: Psychrobacillus mangrovi; assembly: GCF_037104765.1. Lineage (NCBI taxonomy): Bacteria > Bacillati > Bacillota > Bacilli > Caryophanales > Bacillaceae > Psychrobacillus > Psychrobacillus mangrovi. Next base: position 124,893 of record NZ_JBAWSY010000009.1, read on the forward strand.
TTTTTGGAACTACCCTTGCGCTAATACCTAATATTACACCTCAAAGTGTGGTAGGACTATCTGTAATTATGATGATTTTCACAGGTCTTTCATCCACACTTTCCTATATGAAAACAAAGACAGTTGATTTTAAAAGTGGGTTTATATTTTTTATAGGGAGTATACCAGGAACGATACTTGGAGCATGGGTGAACAAGGGATTAGATTTACCATCCTTTAATCTATATTTTGGCATATTACTTATTATTCTATCGACACTTCTGCTTGTACGGGATCGTTTAAAACCAGTAAAGTGGTTTGTAGAAAATGGACAGAAAAAAACATTTACAGATGATAAAAATACATATGTTTATGGATATCCAATCTGGTTTGCAATACTATTAACATTTGGGGTAGGATTCGCCTCAGGTTTATTTGGAATTGGTGGTGGATCGATTATTGTTCCTGCTATGATTCTATTGTTTTTATTTCCACCACATGTGGCTGTGGGTACATCAATGTTTATGGTATTTTTATCTTCTATCATTAACTCGATTACACATATTTCATTGGGGAATGTGCCGTGGCTTTATACGATACCGGTCATTCCAGCTGCTTATATTGGTGCGAAACTAGGTGCAAGCTTAAATAAAAAACTTAATTCGGAGACACTTGTCGTCGCCCTTCGAATTATCTTGTTATTATTAGGAGTTCGATCCATTATAGCTGGTCTTATGTAAATTTAAAAAGGTGGGTTTATGTTGAGAGAAACAATTCATATTTATCATACAAATGATTTGCATAGTCATTTAGAAAACTGGCCGACTATACATCAGTTTCTCTCCGCTAGACAAAAGATGCATGAAGGACATGATTCTTATCTCATTTTAGATATTGGTGATCATATTGATCGTTCCAATATCTTTACTGAAGGTACACTTGGGAAAGGAAATGTAGAGTTATTAAATGAGGCTGGTTATGATTATGTCACCATCGGAAATAATGAAGGCATCACATTAAGTCATGAGGAACTAGACGAAATGTATACAGATGCAAATTTTGATGTAGTTGTCTCGAACTTTACAGATAAAAATGGCATCATACCATCATGGATACTCCCATATAAAATACACAAAACTTCTTCTGGAATTCGGATTGGATTGGTAGCTGCTACCGCAGACTTTGGAATTTATTATGAAAAATTGGGCTGGCATATTCAACAGCCAATCAATCGCTTAAAAGAAGTATGTGAAGAAATAAGAGATAAAGTAGATATTATTCTTTGTATGTCGCACCTTGGAATATCTCAGGACGAAATAATTACAGAGCAAATACCGCAAATAGATGTTATTTTTGGCTCTCATACACACCATTTTTTTGATGAAGGGAAAGTGCTGAATGGTACGTTGCAAGCCGCAGCTGGAAAATATGGAGCCTATGTAGGGAAAGTTACAATAGAATTTGACCATAGCGTTAGGGAAATTACTTCTAAACAAGCTGTTCTTTATCCAATAGAATCACTGGAAATTCCCCAAAATAATGCAGAACAATTAGCATTTTGGCAGCAAATCGGAAAGACTAAGCTAGATTACCCACTTTTTATTAATCAAACATTTTTGAAGAGAGATTGGTTCGAACCATCGAGTATGTCCGGTTTCTTTGGTGAGGCATTGCTTGCTTTTACAGGAGCAGATTGTGCCATGTATCCAGCTGGTATTTTCTTAACTGATTTACAAGAAGGAATCATTACGGCAGGTGATTTGCATAGACTATTACCTCATCCAATCAATCCGTGTGTAATCAGCTTAACAGGAGCAGAATTATTGGAAGCGGTGGAGCTTTCTAAAAACGAAAAATGGCCACTTCTAGAAGTAAAAGGCTTAGGATTCAGAGGGAAATATTTGGGCGCTATGCAATTTCAGCAACTTTTCGAGGATGTAGAAGGGGATGTATACGTAAAAGGAGAACTTGTTCAGCTAGAAAAAATTTATCATCTTGCTACGCTCGATATGTTTACGTTTGGCTATTTCTTTCCCTCTTTTAAATTTGCGAAGAAGCAGTACTTTATGCCCGAATTTATACGAGATGTTTTAAAGTGGTACGGACAAAGACAGGAAAAATAGTCATTTAAAATCCTTCGGTTACATATAGATAACTAGGGGGATTTTTTTTTGTTGTTCTATCGTAAGAAGAAAAGAATCAAGTTTTTAAATATGCAGCGTAAATTAGCCATTTTTTTAGCTTGCTTTATCCTTTCTGTAGCGGGTTTGTTTTATTGGATCAATGCTCGCTTGACACCAACTTATCTGCAATATGCAGAGGTTCAGACGAATAAAATTGCCTCAATGGTTATAAGTAAAGCAATCAATACAAGAATTGCTAATGTGTTAGATGTAAATGACATTATTGAGCATGTTCCATCTGAAAGTGCAAATAATATGGTGACTACAAAATTTAACACGGAAATCATTAACCGAGTATTGTCTGATACGCAAAGTTTAGTACAATCCCATTTAGAACAAGCGGAAAAGGGTAATCTTTCAAGCTTACCTTATTTAGATGATATTGAGTACGATAAACAAACAATGGAAGATCAAGGTGGCGTCGTGTTTTTTGTTCCGATGGGGCAGGCAGCCAATATACCGTTAATCGGAAATTTAGGGCCAAAAATTCCCATTAGATTTCATGTGATTGGAAACGTTCAATCTACCGTCGTACAAAGTATAGATGAGTTTGGAATAAATAATGCCTTTGTAGATATAAGTATCTTATTGAAGGTAAATGTTCAAATTATTGTTCCGCTTGCAAGTAAAATGAGTACCGTCGAGCAAAAGATTCCGGTCGCAATGGGTTTAATACAAGGTCAAGTTCCTCAAATTTATACAAAAGGTGATGGTGGTAGTGCACCTTCTGTAGAAGTACCAATTAATCCAACACCAGTACCAAAATAAGAATGATTGCTTTAGGTTACATTTGATGTTAAAGTAATAGATGCAAAAAATGAATAGGTAGAGGCTGCATTGCTTAATAGTACTATGAGTGAGGATGACAACGAAGATCTTTTAGGAAAGGAAGCTTTGCCGAAACGAAATGTTTTTGTCATAAAACATAAAGTTGGGGTTATTTTGAAGAGGAATAACACTGTCATTTATATGGAATGATATAAATGGCGAGCTACAGAGTAAGGATTAAAGTGCATTCTTGAATTCTATAGTAGAGGCCAGCCAAAACATTTGGTTGGTCTTTTTGTTTACTGTTCTGTGCCTCCACCTAAGAAGGAGGAAATTATCTTGGAAAATACTATTTTTTCTTTATTACCACCTTTATTAGCAATCATTATGGTGTTAGTAACGAAAAGAGTTTTATTATCACTTGGAGTTGGAATTATATCCGCTTCACTTTTAGTGGAAAACTTTGCCCCACTGGATTCTATATTATTGTTATGGGAATCTTTTAAAGTATCTTTTTGGGATGAAGGTTTAAACACATATAATATTTACATTTTATCGTTTATATTATTTTTAGGAATCATTACTGCTTTAGTAAGTTTGTCTGGAGGAAGCACAGCTTTTGCTGCTTGGGCTGTACAAAGAATAAAGACTCGCAGAGGATCTAAACTTCTCACAGCGTTTTTAGGAATTATTATCTTTGTAGATGACTATTTTAATGCGTTAGCGGTTGGTCAAATTGCTAGACCTATTACAGATTCTCATAGGGTTTCGCGAGCAAAATTAGCATATTTTATCGATTCTACGTCTGCTCCTATATGTGTAATAGCACCTGTCTCTAGTTGGGGAGCATTTTTAATAAGTCAAATAGGTGTTATATTTACAACCCATGCGGTTACTACGTATACACCACTTCAAGCTTTTATGTTAATGGCTCCAATGAATTTCTATGTTATTTCTACTCTTGCCATCGTTTTCTTTATGGCATGGACAGACTTTGACATAATGCCGATGAAGAGACACGAAAAAATTGCTGTAGAAACCGGGAAATTATTTGACACGAGTAAACCAAATCCGGGAGAGCTTCAAGGAAATTTTCCAGAAAACAATTATGGAAAAGTAATTGATTTGGTTTTACCGATAGTTACACTGGTTTTGGTAACTCTATTTTCAATGTTTTGGACAGGGTATCAAAATTCAGGGAAACAGCTAGATATATTTACAATTTTTGAAAATACGGATGTTCCTTTCTCTTTATTTGTTGGAGGACTAACTGCTACTTTAATAGCTGTATTATTATACTTACGACAGCTAAAATACAATCCAACGGCAAGGGTAAGCCTTGTTTGGAAAGCGTTAATTACTGGAATTAGTTCAATGTTACCGGCAATATGTATCTTAATATTTGCGTGGTCATTATCATTTTTAATTGAAGCTCTTGGAACTGGAGCATATTTGGCAACTTTAGTTGCTGAAAACAATATTCCAGTGGGTGTAATTCCATTCTTACTATTTGTTCTAACAGCTCTAATGGCTTTTGCAACAGGGTCATCTTGGGGCTCTTTCGGAATACTACTACCTATTGGAGCAAGTATTATAATGGCAATAGAGCCGGAACTATTGTTGCCTGTATTAGCTGCAGTACTTGCTGGCGCTGTTTTTGGTGATCATTGTTCTCCAATTTCAGATACTACGATTATGTCAGCAACTGGCGCAGGAGTAAATGTTATCGATCACGTAATTACTCAGTTGCCTTATGCCATTATAAGTGCAGTCATAGCTGCTATCGGATACTTAGTATTAGGTCTAACTGGATCTGTTATTATTGGATTCGTAACAGTCGTAGTAATTCTAATTGTCTTGTTTACAGTGTGGAATATTTCTTCAAAAAAAGATATAAAACAGAGTTAAAGCAAGCTAACTAAAGCTAACCTAGGTCGTGCGCCGATCCGCTTGGGCCAAAACAATGATTGCCTCCCATCCTCTATGTAGATGAGGGCACTGAAAAACATATATTTTAATGACGTAATTGGTTTTGAAGAAAAATAAGGCACTTTCTGTTCAAAATTAAACAGAAAAGTGCCTTATTTCTTTGTCTATTTCTACGCCATATATGGAATTAAAATTGAGAGTTTCCTAGGTTGAAATAATGGGGAGCACTACCTGAATTTAATTTAATAGATAGGAAAACGATGTTTTTTTTACATAGGAGAGTGCCTACAATTGTTGATTTTCGTTTGAGATGGCGACTCCAGCCGGAATTGCATGAGCTGAAGACCCTAGACTGAGCGTAGCGAGGGAAGCGGCTGAAGCCATGCCAGCGGAAACATACTAACATTAGTAGTACAAACCAAGGCCATGGTTTGTGCTACTATTTTTATATAGTAGAAGTGAGGGAAAGTCGAGCGGACGCTGGGATCTTAGAATCCGTATCGGAAACCGGCTAA